>JANLUW010000393.1:0-4164 GCA_031363645.1 Rhizobacter sp.
CACGTCGCCGGTGATGCTGTCGAACGCGAAGCCTTCCTGGAACAGGTCGCGAAAATCGAGCGAGAGGCGCCGCGGCAGCGACTGCAGGCTGAGCACGCCGAGCAGCCGCGCGGCGCCCGGGTCGGCCTTGAGGAACTGGCCAGCGTCGATCGCCACGTTGACTTGCCCGCCGAGGCTTGCATAGTCGAGCCCGAACGGCGATCCGACCCATCCGATCTGCCCCGAAAGCTGGCCTTTGCCGCCGCGGATCGCCTTGGGCGTGCCGAGCCGGTCGAGCAGCGCGCCGCTGTCGGCGATCTGCAGCTTGAAGTCCATCACGGCGCGGCGCGATGCCGCGGCACCACGGTCAGGCGCCGCGCCACTCGCACCCCACGAGCCGGTGGCCGTGAGCTGCGTCTCGGGCGTCGTGATGTTGAACTTCGACAGTTGCCAATCGCGGCCCTGCGCACCCGATCGGTTCAGCGCCTCGATTTCGACCCGGCCGAGCTTCTTGTCGTGCAGCTCGAAGTTCTCGACCACCACATCGAGCGCCGGCATGGTCGCGGGTTGCTGGTCGAGCAGGGATTCGACCTGCGCGTCGTCGCCTTTGGGCAGCGAGAGCCGCGAGAGCCGCGCGTACACCCGCCCGCCGGCAGTCGCCGCGCCACCGCGGCGGGTCGGAACGCGGTACTCGACATAGCCGTTGAGCTGGTCAGCGTCGACGTTCGCGCGCCAAACGCCGGCCTCTTGCGACAAGCCGGCCGACACGCGCGTGAGCCGCCGCTGCCCGGTGACGAGCTCCTGCACGCGCAGGCCGATCGCATCGGGCATGTAGGCCGACGGGCCGCTCGCGTCGCGTGCATCACGTCCATCGCGTGCGTCGGCTGGGCCGAAGAGCTTGTCGGCGGCGGCTTGCCATTCGTCGGTCGCGAGCCTGGTCAGCGTGATGCTCGCGGCGACGCCGCTGGCCGGTTGCGGCGCTGGTTCCATCACGCCGACGCCGCCGCGCAGCACGCGTGGCTGCTCACCGCCGAGCTCGCGCAGGTAGCTCGCCTGCACGAGGTTGCCGAGCTCGAAGCGCAGCGTGTCGCGCAGCGCGGGTACCGATGCCGACGCCGATCCAGATACCTGCGCGGCAGCGGCATCGACCGTCGTCGAAAAGCGCATTGCCAGCGGCGCCTCGGCCGCTTTGGCGAGCGGCGCGGGCAGGTCGATCGCGAGGCCGACGAGGTTGCTGGTGATGTTCAGGTCGGGCTGGCCGCGCACGAAACCCAGGTTCACGCGGTAGCTTGCCTGGCCGCTCAACGCACCCGCGGCGCGCGCGAGTTGGCCGAGCTCGGTGGCGCGGCGCAGGCCGTCGGCGCTGACCGTGCCGGCGCCGTTGAAGCGCAGCGTGCCATCAGGCTGCGAGCCGCCGTCGAACATGGCGTCACCGCCGTACACCTTCGCGCTCGCGCCGACGACCGCGAAACCTTTTTCGGTGAAGTCGACGCGGCCTTTCGCGTCGGCCAGCAGCGGGCTGCCGGCGCCGATGCGCACATCGTTGCCGGTGAGCGCAACGCTGCCTCTTACGCCGGTGGCCTCGACCTTGTTCAGCGGGATCGTCAGGTTGAGCTTCAGGTCGGCCGCGCCGGTCGCGGTGCTCGGGTCGAGCGCTTTGTCGATCCAGCCGCTGATCGGCGTGGTGCTGACGAAGTGCAGCATCTCGGCAAGCGGTCCGCGGCCGGTGCCGTCGAGCGTGAGCACCGGCTCGGTGTCGAGGTTGCGGATCGCGACCTGCACTTTCGGGAACTCGACGCCGCCGATCTGCGTTCTGCCGTTGCGCAACTCGAGCGTGCCGTGGTCGAGCAGCAGGTCGACGTGGGTCTTGGCGAGCGCCGGCCACGGCGAGGTGTAGTTCGGCGTGGTCGGCACGAATGCGAAACCGGCGTTCTCGATCTTCGCGCTGATTCGAAATTCGCCGTCCTTCGCGGCGAGCTTGCCGCCTTGCGGCCCGGTCTTGCTGCCGAAGAACGGAAAGTCCCAGAGGTCGCCACTGACACGGAAGTTCGCACTCGCGATGCGGCCGCTCTGGATCGCGTGTTCGAGGTACTCGCGCGTGCCTTGGGGCAGGCCCATCGGCAGGTAGCGGTAGGTGCGCGCCGCAACGCCATTCGCGAGCTTGGCGTCGAGTTCGAGCCGACCCGGAAAGCGCCCGTCGCGCGCGACGCCGCCGCCGGGGCCGGTGTGCCACAGCGCGGTCAGCTCGCCGCTCGCATCGGTGTTGGAAAAGCGCGCGTCTTTGACCTGCACGGTGAGCTTCGGCGGCCTCGGTGTGGCGCCCGACGTGGCACCCGAAGCGGCGCCCGAACCGACCGACTCCGACTCGATCTTCCACAGCAGCTGAGCATCGAGTTGGTCGAGCACCAGCAGCGGATCGTCGAACACGCCGGGCAGGTCGACCGCGCCGCCGTTGATGACGATGCGCGCGCTGCCGCCGGCTTCGGTCGCCGCCAATTGCACGGTCGCGCCGCGCAGGCCGGGCCGGCCCACGCCATGCGGTTCGGTCGACGGCCGCGCGGCGAGCGCCAGGCCTGACAGCGTGCCTTTCGCGCGGTAGCGCGCGGGCGCATCAAGCGGGCCTTCCCATGAGGTCGTGAGGTCGGTGATCAGGCCTTTCGGCGCCACGTCGGCGAGCAGTTTGCGCAGTGCGTCGCCAAGCGGCACGCGGCTTGCGACCTGCGCCATCAACGCCATGTCGAGCCGCTGCGCGCTGAACTCTCCCGCGGTCACCGGCTGGCCTTCGCGCTGGCGCCACGCGAGGTTGAGGTCGCCCTGCGGCCAGCGGATGTTGTCGCCAGTCTCGAACGTGAAGTGCTGCAGCGCGAGGCTCCCGCCCTCGGCGCTGCGTTGCGCGGTCAGCCGGCCTTCGAGCTCTTCGACCCCGAGCGGGTCGACGTTCGGCGCGAGCCGCAGGCTCACCGCACGCAAGGCCATGTCGACGGTCGCGGCGGCGAGCTCGCCGTTCTTCAGATCGAACCAGCCGCGCAGCGCGCCCACGCCTTCGCTGACCTCGAACGGCAGCGCGACATACCGGCGCAGCGCGCGCACATCGGCGCGCGGCAGGTTCGCGTAGGCGGTGCCGCTCCAGCGCTGCCAGTCGCCGCGGCGCGCGAGCAGCGGCTGCGTGAATTTGGCGCTCGCGCTGAAACGATCACCCCATTCGGCGGGCGGTGTCGCGTCGATCCGCAGGGCGTGCTGGCGCAAGCCATTGCGCACGACGATCTGCACGTCGGTGAGGCCCAGTGGCGTGGCCCCGCGCTGCTCGTCGGTCCAGCGCAGCGCACCGCCGCGGATCACGAATTCGCCTTGCTTAAAGAACCAGTCGGCGGCTGCGTTGTTCGCGTTTTTGTCAGCGGCTTCGGCACCGCCGAATTCGAGCCCGGCGACGAAGATGCGGCCACGCGCATCGCGTCGAATTTCGAGCTGCGCGCCGTCGATCAGCAGTTGCTCGAAGTGCAGCTCGAACGCGAGCAGCGAGCGCGGCGAGATCGCCGCGAACACGCGCGGCAGGCGCAGCGCGGGCGTGCCGGCGGCGTCGAGCAAAACGACATCACGCAGCTCGAAACTCGGCACCCAGCCACTCGACCGAACCGCGATCGCGCCGATGCGAACCGACACCCCGAGCGCCTTGCTCGCACGTTGCTCTATCGGAGCGCGCCATTGTTCGATGTGGGGCAGAATGCCCCAATGGAATGTCAGCCACACGATCAGCAATAAGCTCCAGGCGGTGAACACCAACCCGACCAGTGTGCGCGCTGTCCAACGCAGTGGTGCCCAACGTGGGCCGGGGTCCGCTACAAGCGGCGCGGTCGCATCGGAGTGGGTCGTGGCGGGCGGGATCGAAGACATGAAAACCAAGGTGCACCGGCCATGGGTCGGGCCAGTCAACGTTCACAAGGGCGGGCGGCGGGCGGTTGCGCAGGCTGCCAACGAGACCCTGTTGGCGCCCACCGCCTCCGAAGCAATCTAGCACAGACCTCCGCAATTTCCATGGCTTCGAGCGCCTCCTCTACAGTCATCGCCAGCGCCACTGACATTTCCGTCGCAGCACCCTCCGGCGCCGCACCGGCCAGCGCCGCGCACAGCCGCTTCGTGCAGCGCATCCGGCGCCGCTACGCCGCCGAGTTGCCATTGCTCGCCGCC
>JANLUW010000404.1:0-16050 GCA_031363645.1 Rhizobacter sp.
CTCGCGCGCGGCCTCGCACAGGCGGGCGCCACCGTGGTGCTGAACGGCCGCAACGCCGACAAACTCGCGCAGGCCGCGGAGTTACTGGCCGGCGAAGGCCTCACCGTGCACGCCCGCGCGTTCGACGTGACGAAGCGCGACGAAGTCGACGCCAGCATCGCATCGATCGAAGCCACGCTCGGCCCGATCGAGGTGCTCATCAACAACGCCGGCATGACGCGCCGCGCGGCTTTCCACGAGCTCAGCGAGGCCGACTGGAATGCGGTGATGCGCACCAACGTCGACAGCATTTTCCACGTCGGGCAGGCGGTCGCGAAACACATGGTCGCGCGCCGGCGTGGCCGCATCGTCAACATCTGCTCGGTGATGAGCGAGCTCGGCCGGCCCGGCACCGCCGTCTACACCGCGAGCAAGGGCGCGGTGAAGATGCTGACCAAGGGCATGGCGATCGACCTCGGCCCGCACGGCATCAACGTCAACGGCATCGGGCCGGGCTACTTCAAGACCGAGTTGACCGACAAGCTCGTGCGCGACGAGGCGTTCAGCGAATGGCTGGTCAACCGCACGCCGAACCGGCGCTGGGGCGATGTCGAAGACCTCGCGGGTGCGGCCGTGTTCCTCGCGAGCGACGCCTCGCGATTCGTCAACGGTCACATCCTGTACGTCGATGGTGGCGTGACCGCCTCACTTTGATCACAAGCCCCGATGACCACCTTCCGCCAAGTCACGCTGTTCACCGACACCGACGGCCGTGCGCATTTTCGCGAGCATGACGTCGCTTTGCCCGAGGGCACACCGAGCGCGTTGCTCTCGCCGCTGATGCCGAGCGGCGGCCTGCAACTGCGTCACAGCCCGGTCGGTTTTCGCAGCAGCTTTCATGTGACGACCACGCCGCAGTGGGTCTTCATTTTGAGTGGGCAAATGGAGATCAGCTTGCAGGACTGTACAGCGCGCGTGTTCGGGCCGGGGCAGCACTTCTACTCCGACGACACCCTGCCCGCCGACGCAGTATTCGACCCAGCGGTGCACGGCCACTGGAGCCGGCAAGTCGGCGACGAGCCCCTCGTCACCGCATTCGTCAGGGCTCGATGATCAAGAACGTCCACGGCGGCACGGTCGATTTGCTCGGCGAAGCGATCGTCACGGGCCGCTACCCGGTGGGCAGCTCGCTGCCGCCCGAGCCGGTATTGTGCGACGAACTCGGCGTGAGCCGCACTGTCATCCGCGAGGCGCTGAAATCGCTGATCGCCAAGGGCCTGCTGGTCACCGGGCCGAAGGTCGGAACGCGTGTGTTGAATGAAGAGCAGTGGAACTGGTTCGACCCCGACGTGGTGGCCTGGCAATCGCGCGCCGGCCTGTCGCGTGAGTTCCTGCGCGACCTGCAGGAATTGCGTCGCCTCGTCGAGCCTGCCGCCGTGCGCCTCGCAGCCGAGCGCGCGACCGCGCAAGACATCGCCGAGATCGAGTCCGCCTACGCCGGCATGAAGCGTTCGATCGAGGAAGGCGGTGACTACGTCAGCAGCGATCTGCGCTTTCACCAAGGCCTTCTGCGCGCCTGCCACAACCGCATGGTCGCGCAGATGAGCAAGGCGCTCGGCGCGCTGCTGCGCACCAGCTTCGAGATCTCGACCTCGCGCTCCGACGGCCCGGCGCAGTCGCTGCCATTGCACCGTGCGGTGCTCGACGCGGTGATCGCGCGCTCGCCACCAAAGGCCGAGCACGCCATCATCGTGCTGATCGACGGCGCCAACGACGACATCGAGGGCGTGCTCGCGACACGCCGCAAGCTGCCCTCCCTCGGCCTGCCGCCGCTGTTGCTCAAGCGCCGGCCTCGCAAACCCGTCTGACACCGGCGCACCCATGCAAACGTGTATGACTGATGCCGTACACAGCATAGGCAGGCTCGCGTTGGCTTGACACAGTCGACTCCGGCGCGGCGACACCCTTGTCGCCGCCGACACACCCGGAGGTTTGCATGAACACCGAACTCGTCGCTCGACCCGCGCTGCCGCATCGTCGCTTCATTCAACTCGCCGGTGGCGGCGCGGTGCTTGCGGTGCTGCCGCTGGCAAGCTGTTCGTCTGCCAACCCGCCCGAGGCCGTGCGCGCTTGGCAGCGCACCCGACGACACCACCGACCTGCGCCGCTGGATGCTGGTGCACGCCCTGCTCGCCCCCAATCCGCACAACCGCCAATCGTGGATCGCCGACCTGAAACGCGACGCCGACATCACGCTGGTCTGCGACGCCGATCGCCTGCTGCCCGAGACCGATCGGTTTGGCCGCCAGGTGCTGATCGGCTGTCGCGCGTTCATCGAACCCGCGGTCATCGCCGCGGCCGAACGCGGGCACCGGGTGAGCGTCGACCTGTTCCCCGAGGGCGTGCCGAACCGCCGCGAACTGCCCGGCGGCAGCGCGGTCGCACGCCTGCGCATTGGGCCCGATGCGGCGCTGCGGCGCGACCCGTTGTTCGCGCAGATCCGGCGTCGCTACACGCGCAAGGGCGCCTACGACAGCGCGCGCGCTGTGCCGTCGCCTTTGTAGCGCGCTCGAGGCGAGCGCGACCGAGCGTGGCCTGATGGTGGGCAGCGTCGACGCACCGGCGCCGATGGCGGCGCTGCGCCGCATCACGCGCGATTCGTTCGAGATCGAGATGCTCACGCCGCGCACCTACCTCGAATCCGCGCGGCTGATGCGCATCGGCCCGGCCGAGATCGAACAGCACCGCGACGGCTTATCACTGATGAGTACCGGCGTGCGGCCGATGGCCGGCGTCGGTGTGTTCGATCGATTCGAGGTGCCGCACCGTGACAGCTCGAACTACCGGCAAACGATGGCGCGCTGGTCGCTGTTCGAGAGCGGCAGCGGCTACTTCTGGATCGCTTCAACCGACGATCCGCGCGCTGCGCAAATCGAATCGGGCCGCGCCGACGTGCGGGCCCATCTGCACGCGGCGACTGCAGGCGTCGACATGCACCCGCTGTCGCAGGCACTGCAGGAGCTCGCCGAGGTCAGGCCGCAGTACGACGCGCTGCGTGCGCTGCTCGGCGTTGGTGATTCGGGCGCGACCGTGCAAATGCTCGCCCGCGTCGGCTTCGGCGCAAACGCCGAAGGGCCGGCGCCGCGGCGTGAACTCGCGCAGTTGCTGCGCAGCTGACCGGCCCGGTTGCGTCGAGAACGCGTTTTCGTTGTTGCGCAGCCGTCGACCGAATGACGCGCTCGATCGCGCTCACTCTTTTACCGACCCGGTCATGCCCGACACGTAATACTCGACGAAGAACGAGTACACGAACGCGACGGGCAGCGAGCCGAGCAGTGCGCCGGCCATCAGCGGGCCCCAGTGGTAGACGTCGCCCTCGACCAGCTCGGTGACCACACCCACCGGCACAGTCTTGTTCTCGCTCGACGAGATGAAAGTCAACGCGTAGATGAACTCGTTCCAGCTCAACGTGAACGCGAAGATCCCAGCCGAAATCAGGCCCGGCACCGCGAGCGGCAACACTATTCTGATCAAAATTTGCCAGCGCGTGGCGCCGTCGATCAGCGCGCACTCTTCAAGCTCGTAGGGGATGGAGCGAAAGTAGCCCATCAGCAGCCACGTGCTGAACGGAATCAGGAAGGTCGGGTAGGTCAGGATCAGCGCCATGCGCGAGTCGAACAGGCCGAGCTTGACGACGATCGCCGCGAGCGGGATGAACAGGATCGACGGCGGCACGAGGTAGGCCAAAAAGATCGCGCCGCCCGCTGGCTTCGCACCCTGGAACCGCAACCGCTCGATCGCATACGCCGCGAGCACGGAGGCCACGAGCGAGATGCCGGTCGAGACCACCGAGACGATCACGGTGTTGAGCAACCACGACGGGTATTCGGTGTGGAACAGCAGCTTGTTGAAGTGAGCGAGGGTCGGGCCGATGATCCAGAACGGGTTGCCGCTGCGCGAAAGCAGCTCGTTGTCGGGCTTGAACGAGGTGATCGTCATCCAGTAGAACGGGAACAGCAGCACGATCACGAACAGCACGAGCGGGATGTAGATCGTGACCCAGCGCCGTGGCAGCGACTGCAGGTAGTCCATGCCCTGCGACGCGTCGTTGTTCTTGCCTTCTTTGCTCATGCCTTCCTTGCCCATGCCGATTGCTTCACTGGTCGCCGCCCTGCTGCCAGGCGCGCCGCTGCAGCCCGAAGTAGCTGAACATGATGGCGGCAAGCAGAAACGGCACCATGAGCGTGGCGATCGCAGCGCCCTCGGCGAGTGCGCCGCCCGAGATCGCGCGCTGGAACGCGAGCGTGGCCATCAGGTGCGTGGCGTTCAGCGGGCCGCCGCGCGTGAGCACGTAGATCAGCTGGAAGTCGGTGAACGTGAACAGCACCGAAAACGTCATCACCACCGCGATGATCGGCGTGAGCAGCGGCAGCGTGATCTTAGTGAATTGCTGCCACGGCGTGGCGCCGTCGATCGCCGAGGCTTCGTAGTACGAGGGCGAGATCGTCTGCAGGCCCGCGAGCAGCGAGATCGCGACGAACGGAATGCCGCGCCACACGTTGGCGACGATGGTCGAGAAGCGCGCGTTCCACGGGTCGCCGAGAAAATCGATGTAGGTGGTGCGCAGGCCCATCTTCACGAACACCCAGCTGATGATCGAGAACTGCGAGTCGTAGATCCACCAAAACGCGATCGCCGACAGCGCCGTCGGCACGATCCAGGGCAACAGCACCACAGCGCGAAAGAAACTCTGAAACGGCAGCCGCTTGTTCAGCAAGACCGCCAGCCACAGGCCGAGCCCGAACTTTAAAACACTCGCGACGATGGTGTAGAAAAGCGTGTTGAACAGCGCCAGCTGCGTGACGCTGTCGCCGATCAGGAACGTGAAATTCTCGATGCCGATCCACTCACCTGCGCGGCCGATCTTGGCATCGGTGAAACCCAGCCAAGTGCCCAGCCCCAACGGATACGTCAGGAACAGCAGCAGCAGCACCGTGGCCGGCAACATAAACGCCCAGCCGAGGGCGTTCTTGTTGTTTTGGAACTTCTCCAACATGTCAGACTTTGTAGTAGCGCTCGGCGCGTTTTTGCGCGCGCTCGGCCGCTTCCTTCGGCGTCTTCGACCCGCTCGCGGCTTCGGCCACCATGTTGACGACGATGAAGTCGGCGCCCGCACCTGCCGATGCATAACCGAGCCGGCCCGCGTAGCCGGTCGGGCGAAGATTTTTCACGCCGTCGCGGTACGGGGTGTTCTTCGGGTCGACCGTCCAGACGCCCACGCTCTCGTAGGCGCGCAGCGGCTGCGCGATGTAGCCGCCCGCGGCCGTGAGCCATGGGTCGAACTGCTCTTTCTCCATCATGAACTGCAGGAACGCCTTCGCGGCGTTCGGGTACTTCGTGTACTTCATGACCATCTGGTTGAAGAACAGGTGCGATTCGGTCGGCACGCCGACCGGGCCGACCGGGTACGACGCGTGGTTGATGTCGGGCGCCAGTTCCTTGACCTTGTCGTCCTTCGAATTCTTCGCGGCGTAGTAGATCGAGATGCCGTTGTTGGTCAGGCTGATCTGCCCGTCGAGGAACGCCTTGTTGTTGTTCGGGTCGAGCCACGACAGCGTGCCGGGAATGAAGGTCGCATAGAGCTCTTTCGCGTACTCGAGCGCCTTCAACGTCTCGGGGCTGTCGATCACGACCTTGTTGTTCTTGTCGACCAGCTGCCCGCCGAACGCCCACATCAACCAGTTGCACCACAGGCCGTCGCCGGTGGCGTTGCCGAGTGCAAAGCCGGGCGGCGTGCCCTTTTCTTTCAGCGCGCGACACAGCTTGAGGAGGTCGTCGGTGGTCTTGGGGAAGGTGTCGAACCCGGCCGCCTTGACGTGGCTCTGCCGGTACACCATGTACGCGCCGGCGGCGCCGAGCGCCAAGCCCAGCCACTTCTTGCCATCGGGTCGAAGGTAGGCCTCGCAGGCCGGGTACCAGCCACCGTACTTCTTGCCGAGGTACTCGGCAACGTCGGTCACGTCGAGCAGCTTCTCGGGGTAGAGGTTGGCATCGTCGTTGGTCGACAAGATGATGTCGGGGCCGGCGCCGGTGTTGGCGGCCACCGCCGCTTTCGGGCGCACGTCTTCCCAGCCTTCGTTGTCGACACGCACTTCGACGCCGGTTTTCGCGGTGAACGCGGCGACGTTTTTCATGTACTGGTCGATGTCGCCCTGCACGAAGCGGCTCCAGCGCAGCACACGCAGCTTCGCGTCTTTCTCGGGCTTGAGCGTCAGCGTCTGCGCGTGCACGGCCGGCGCGAACACCGTGGCGCCGGTGCCGACGGTGGCCACAGCGGCCACGCCCGCAGAGCTTTCGAGAAACTTGCGACGATTGAATTCGGTCATGGTCTTTCTCCTTCTGTGATCGGGCTGCGTTTTTTTACGTGGGAAAGAAAAAATCAGGCGAGGATCAGGCAGCAAGGCGCTTGCCGCTGGCGGCATCGAACAGGTGCGCGCGCTGCAGGTCGGGCACGAGGCGGATCGTGGTGCCGGGTGCGAAGTCGTGGCGCTCGCGGAACACGGCCGAGAGTTCGATACCCTCGTGCCGGCACGAAACGAACGTGTCCATGCCGGTCGGCTCCATTACCACCACCTTGGCCGGGATGCCGCCGGCGCCGGCGAGCGTCAAGTGCTCGGGCCGCGTGCCGAAGACGATCGGTTGGCCGTCGACCCCGCCACTGCGCGGTGGTGCGTCGAGCTGAGTGCCGTCGGTCAGCTCGACGTGCGCCGTGCTCGCGGTGCGGCGCAAGGTGCCGGGCAAGAAGTTCATCGCCGGCGAGCCGATGAAGCCGGCAACGAACTGGTTCGCCGGGTGGTCGTACAGATCGAGCGGACCGCCGGTCTGCTCGATGCGGCCGTCGCGCATCACGACGATCTTGTCGCCCATCGTCATCGCCTCGATCTGGTCGTGCGTGACGTAGATCGACGTGGTCTTCAGGCGCTGGTGCAGCTCTTTCAACTCGCTGCGCATCGCGACGCGCAGTTTTGCATCGAGGTTGCTGAGCGGCTCGTCGAACAAAAAAACCTGCGGGTCGCGCACGATCGCGCGGCCCATCGCCACGCGCTGCCGTTGCCCGCCCGAGAGTTGGCGAGGGTAGCGCTCGAGCAGCGCGCCGAGCGCGAGGATCTCGGCGGCGCGCGCCACCTTGGCGTCGGCCTGCGTCTTGTCCATCTTCGCGAGCGCGAGCGAGAACGCCATGTTTTGGCGCACCGTCATGTGCGGGTACAGCGCGTAGTTCTGGAACACCATCGCGATGTCGCGTTCTTTGGGCTGCAGATTGTTGACGACACGGTCGCCGATGCGAATCTCGCCCGAGTTGATTTGCTCTAGCCCCGCGATCATGCGCAGCAGCGTGGACTTGCCGCAGCCCGAGGGGCCGACCAGCACGGTGAACGAACCGTCGCGGATGTCGATGTCGACACCGTGCAGGATCGGCACCTCGCCGAAGTTCTTCTTCACTGCCTGGATCGTGACGCTGGCCATGCACTCTTTTCCTGAAGGTCGCGGGCGGGCTTGCCGTGGGATCGTGCGCGCACTGCCACGCGGAGCGAACTCACAGTGCCGCGGCAGTATCGGCATTGCGGCCGCTGGCCGCCATCAGGGCAAACCGTTAGACGGCAGGTGACTCGTATTTGTATGATCACCTGATAACCATGCTCGATTCACCCAGCGCCATGCGGCGGGCTGCCGCGCCCTCCCCTCCGATCCGCCTGTTGCCGCTGCGCTTGTCCGACCGACTGGCGGTGCTGCTGGGCGACGAGATCGGCGCCGGCGTGCTGCGCCCCGGTGACCGGCTGCCCACCGAGCAGCAACTCGCGCAGTGGCACGGCGTGTCGCGCACCGTCGTGCGCGAGGCGGTGCACCAGCTCAAATCGCGCCAGCTCGTCGTCTCGCGTCAAGGCTCGGGCGTGTTCGTCGCGCCCACGCCGCTAAATCAGCCGCTCGCCTTTGACCCGGCCGTGCTCGGCTCGGTGCAGGCTGTCGTTCACGTGGTCGAGCTGAGGCGCGTGATCGAAGCCGAGATGGCCGCGTTCGCAGCCGAGCGCGCCACGCGCACGCAGATCGCTGCGCTGCGGCGTGCGCTCAAAGCGATCGATGCGGCGGCCGCGGCCGGGCAAGACGGCGTTGCTGAAGACTTGACCTTCCACCGCGCGATCGGCGAGGCCACCGGCAACCCGCAGTTCACGCTGTTGCTCGGTTTTCTCGAACAGTATTTGCGCGAAGGCATGCGCATCACGCGCGGCAACGAGGCGCGCCGGCTCGACTTCATGCAGGCGGTGCGTGTCGAGCACGGCGCCATCGTCGAGGCGATCGCCGCGCGCGACCCGGCCCTCGCTCGCCGGCGTGCGCGCGAGCACATGGCGCACAGCGAGCAGCGGCTGATCGAAGGTGGCGTGATCGCCAAACTCAAACGGAGCAACCGCAAATGACCCCAAGCACACCGACCAGCGCGACGGCTCCGTCGACCGCCAAGGTCCTCGGCGTGATCGGCCTCGGCTCGATGGGTTTGGGTGCGGCCCTCACCGCGCTGCGCAACGGCGTGCCGACTATCGGGCTCGACACCCGCGCCGAGGCGCGCGAACGCTTCATCGCCGGGGGCGGCCGCGCGACCGATTCGCTTGCCGAGATCGGCGCGCAGTGCGATTCAATCGTCGTGCTGGTCGTCAACGCGGCACAGACCGAGACCGTGCTGTTCGGTGCTGGCGGGCTGATCGGCACGCTCAAGGCCGGCTCGGTCGTGATCTGCTCGGCAACGGTCGACCCGACGCTGCCGCCGGTATGGCAACAGCGCCTCGCCGCGCGCGGGTTGCTGCTGATCGATGCGCCGGTCTCTAGCGGCGCGATCAAGGCTGCGGCCGGGCAAATGACGGTGATGGCCTCGGGCGCGCCAGCTGCATTCGAGGCCGCGGGCGCGATGCTCGACGCGATTGCGGGCAAGGTCTATCGCCTCGGTGATGCGGCCGGCATCGGCTCGACCGTGAAGATGGTCAACCAGCACCTCGCCGGTGTGCACATCGCCGCCGCGTGCGAAGCGATGGCGCTCGGCATGCGGGCTGGGGCCGACCCGCGCGCGCTGTACGAAGTGATCTGCAACTCGGCCGGCATGAGCTGGATGTTCCAGAACCGCGTGCCGCACATTCTGGAAGGCGACTACACGCCGCTCTCGTCGGTCGACATCTTCGTCAAAGACCTCGGCATCGTGCTCGACGCCGCGCGCAAGCTGCAGTTCCCGTTGCCGCTGGCGGCGGCGGCACATCAGCTGTATCTGGCGACGGCGGCGGCCGGGCACGGCGCGGAAGATGACTCGGCGGTGATCAAGTTTTATGCTGGGTTGGCGGGAATCGAGTTGCCGGGTCACGGCGTACCGGCCCCCTCACCCCAACCCTCTCCCGCGGGCGGGAGAGGGAGCAGGACGTGATCCTGGGCGTCATCGCCGACGACTTCACCGGCGCGACCGACGTGGCGAGCATGCTGGTGCGCGCGGGCATGCGCACGGTGCAGGTGATCGGCGTTCCGGACGGGCTGATTCCCGATGCCGACGCCGTCGTCGTCGCGTTGAAAACCCGCACCATCCCCGCCGCCGATGCCGTCCGTGAATCGCTCGCTGCGCTCCGCTGGTTGCAGACGGCCGGCATGCGGCAGTGCTACTTCAAATACTGCTCGACCTTCGATTCGACACCCGCAGGCAACATCGGCCCGGTGACCGAGGCGCTGATGGACGCGCTCGGCGCGGCGTTCGCAATAGCTTGCCCGGCCTTCCCCGAGAACGGTCGCACGGTCTTCCATGGCCATCTGTTCGTCGGCGACGAATTGCTCTGCGACTCGGGCATGAAGAACCACCCGCTGACGCCGATGACTGACGCGAACCTCGTGCGCGTGCTGCAAGCGCAGAGCACTCGCCGGGTCGGGCTGATCCGCTGTGACTCGATCGCGCAAGGCGCTGCTGCCGTGCGCGCGCGCATCGCCACGCTCCAACGCGAAGGCACCTGTATCGCCGTTGCCGACGCGACCAGCAACGACGACCTGCGCACGCTGGCTGCGGCCTGCGCCGACCTGCCGCTGCTGACCGCCGGCTCCGGCCTCGCGCTCGGCTTGCCGGCCGTGTACGCCGAACGCGGCTGGCTCGTGCCCGATGCACACGCTGCCGCACTCGATACAACGAGCGATCGCGCCGCCGTGCTGTCGGGCTCGTGCTCGTTGGCGACGAACGCGCAAGTACAGCGCTGGCGTGATGCCGGCCGGCCGGCGTTCACGGTCGACCCGCGCGCACTCGCACGAGGCGAGTCGGTGGCCGAGCACGCACTGGCGTGGGCGCAGGCGCAAGGCGATGCGCCGGTACTGGTTTATGCCACTGCCACGTCGCACGACCTGCAGGCGGTTCAGTCAGAACTCGGCGCGCAGCAGGCCGGCGCGCTGGTCGAAGCCTGCCTCGCGCAGGTCGCGCGCGGGCTGGTCGATGCCGGCGTGCGGCGGCTCGTCGTGGCCGGCGGCGAAACCTCGGGCGCGGTCGTGCAGGCGCTCGGCGTCACGCAGTTGCGCATCGGCGTAGCCATTTGCCCCGGCGTGCCGTGGACGCAAGCCGTCGGCGCCCGGTTCGATCCACCACGCGATGTGCCGCTGCACCTCGCACTCAAATCGGGCAACTTCGGCGGCGCCGATTTCTTCGACGAGGCGCTGCGCGCATGAGCGAGTTCGCGACGCAACGCAAAGAGATCTGCCGCGTCGGCCGCTCGCTTTACGAGCGCGGCTCCGTGCACGCGACCGCTGGCAACATCAGCGTGCGGCTGCCCGACGGGCACGGTTTTCTGATCACGCCGACCGACGCGTGCTTGGGCTTTTTGCAACCGGACCAGCTCGCGCACGTCGATGCATTCGACACCAGCGTAGGCGCCCAACCCGACGGCCCGCGCCCCAGCAAAACCCTCGCGCTGCACCGCGCGATCTACGCTGCCACCGACGAGGCGCAGTGCGTGATCCACACCCACAGCACGCAGCTCGTCGCGCTCACGCTCGAAGGCGTGTGGCACGCCGACGCGATCCTGCCGCCGATCACGCCTTACTTCGTGATGAAGGTCGGCCGCGTGCCGTTGATTGCGTACCACCGGCCGGGCGATGCGAACGTGGCCCGGCTCGTCGCCGCCGAGATCGCCGCATCGCACGCGCGCAACGCGCCGATCCGCGCGGTGATGCTCGATCGACTCGGCCCGAACGTCTGGCACGAAACGCCTGCTGCAGCGATGGCCGCGCTCGAAGAACTCGAAGAGACTGCGCGGCTGTGGCGCAGCACCGCGGCGAAGCCTGCGCCGCTGTCAGACGCGCAAATCGATGAACTTCGCAGCGCCTTCGGCGCGCGCTGGTGACGCTGGAGGAAAGACACATGCCGAAGTTCGCCGCCAACCTCTCGATGATGTATGCCGAGCACGCGTTCCTCGATCGCTTCGAGGCGGCCGCGTGCGACGGCTTCGATGCCGTCGAATTCCTGTTCCCCTATGAGCATCCGCAGGCCGAGCTCGCCGCACGCCTGGCGGGCAAAGGCCTGCAGCAAGTGCTGTGCAACGCGCCGCCCGGTGACTGGGCTGCGGGTGAGCGCGGCCTAGCTTGCTTGGCCGAACGACGCGACGAGTTCCGACGCGGCATCCTCGAACAGGCACTCCCGTATGCGCTCGCGCTGAACTGCCCGCGCGTGCACGTGATGACCGGCCTGATGCCGCCCGGCATCGAGCGTGTCGCGCTGCGTGCCACCTTTATGGCCAACCTCGCGTGGGCTGCGGAGCAGGCGGCCGCCGCCGGCATCGAGATACTGATCGAGCCGATCAATCGGCGCGACATCCCCGGCTACCTGCTGAACCGGCAAGACGACGCGCACGAGATCGTTTGCGAGATCGGTGCGCCCAACTTGAAGGTGCAGATGGACCTGTACCACTGCCAGATCGTCGAGGGCGATCTGGCGATGAAGCTGCGCAAATACCTGAACACGGGCCGCGTCGGCCACCTGCAGATCGCAGGCGTGCCCGATCGACACGAGCCCGATGGCGGCGAGGTGAACTACCCCTATCTCTTCGACCTGATCGACGCCCTCGGCTACACCGGCCACATCGGCTGCGAGTACCGGCCACGCGCAGGCACCTCGGCCGGCCTGGGTTGGCTGCGCGCCCTCAACTCACACACCCAGCAAGGAGAAACAGCATGAAGATCCTGATCACCGGCGGCGGCGGCTTTCTCGGCGACCGCCTCGCGCGGGCCTTGCTCGCACGCGGCACGCTCGCGGGCCACGAAGTCACGAAGCTCGTGCTGACCGACATCGCGCCGCCTCGTGTCGACCTGCTCGCCGACGCGCGCGTCGAAGGCCGCACCGGCGCGCTGCTCACGCAGACCGACGCGCTGCGCGACGAGCCGTTCGACGGCGTGTTTCACCTCGCCTCGGCCGTGTCGGGCGAATGCGAGGCCGATTTCGACCTCGGCCTGCGCTCCAACATCGACAGCACGCGCGCGCTGCTCGACGCGATCCGCGCCAACGTGAACGCGGGCGGCAAGGCGCCACGCCTCGTGTTCTCGAGCTCGGTCGCGGTGTTCGGCCCCGACCCGGCGGTACCGCTGCCCTCTGTCGTCGCCGACGACACCTTCCCCGCGCCGCAAACCTCCTACGGCACGCACAAACTGATCTGCGAGCACCTGGTGGCCGACTACACCCGCAAGGGCTACATCGACGGCCGCGCCGCGCGGCTGATGACCGTGACCGTGCGCCCCGGCAAGCCGAACGGTGCAGCGTCGTCGTTCTTCAGCGGCATCATCCGCGAGCCGCTCGCCGGCGCCCTGTCGGTGTGCCCGGTGGACGCCGGCGTGTCGCACCCGGTCTCGTCGCCGACCCGCACGGTGGAGGGGCTGATCGCCGTGTTCGAGGCCAGCCGCGAAGCCTTCAACGGCCGGACCGCGCTGAACCTGCCAGCGCTCAATGTGCGCGTGGCCGACATGCTCGCTGCGCTCGAGCAAGTCGCCGGCAAGGCGGTTCGCGGCTTGGTGCGCTTCGAGCGCGACACGCGCATTGCCGGCATCGTTGCCAACTGGCCGAGCGGTGCTTCGGCCGCGCGCGCAGGCAAGCTCGGGTTGCAGCCCCACGCCGACTTCGCAGAAATCATCCGCCAGTACATCGACGATTGCGCCGCCGGCCCGTCGGCCGATCTGACCTTGAAAAGCCTCGCGTCATGAACCAGATCGACTTGAAAGGCCGCGTTGCGGTCATCACCGGCGGTGCGCAAGGCATCGGCTATGCGGTGGCCGAGCGCATGCTGAACTCGGGCGCCGAAGTCGTGCTCTGGGACATCGACGCCGCCCGCCTCGCCGAGGCCGAGAACGCGCTTGCCAAGCTCGGCCGACTCGGCAAGGTCACGACCTCGATCGTCGAGCTGACGATGGCCGCAGACATCGACGCTGCCACGGCCGATGCCGCGCGCGCCCACGGTCGCATCGACATCCTCGTCAACAACGCCGGCATCACCGGCGGCAACGCGCCGACCTGGGAGCTGGCGCCCGACATCTGGCAACGCGTGATTGACGTGAACCTGGTCGGCCCGTTCCTCACCTGCCGCGCGGTCGTGCCGCAGATGCTGAAGCAAGGCTATGGGCGCATCGTCAACATCGCCTCGGTGGCGGGCAAAGAGGGCAACCCGAACGCCTCGCACTACAGCGCCTCGAAAGCCGGGTTGATCGCGCTGACGAAGTCGCTCGCGAAAGAGCTCGCGACGAAAGGCGTGCTCGTCAACGCGGTCTCGCCCGCAGCGGCCAAGACCGCAATTTTCGATTCGATGACCGAACAGCACATCGCGTTCATGCTGAGCAAGATACCGATGGCGCGCTTTCTCGAAGTCGGCGAAGCGGCAGCGATGGTCGCGTGGCTGGCATCGGAAGAATGCTCGTTCAGCACCGGCGCAGTGTTCGACCTGTCGGGCGGGCGCGCGACCTACTGAACCTGACGCTTGCGAGTGCAACAGCCTGTCGTCCGACGAGGTCGTGCAACGCAGTGCGCCATGCTCTAAAGTTCGCCCGCGGGCACTGTCTGCCCGCGTCAAGTACGCACACCCTCGACCCGGAGTCTCACATGATCACTTTGCCCACCTTGTTCCGCGCCAGCCTGCTCGCCACCGCGGTCGTTTTCGCCGGTTGCAGTTCGATGCCGGGCAGCAGCCCAGCGCCGATGACGATGGCGATGCAGACCTTCCGCGCGACGCTTTCCGGCGCCGCCGAAGTGCCGGCCAACGCCAGCGCCGGCACCGGCACGATGGAGGCGAGTTTCGACAAGGCCACCAGCGTGCTGAAGTGGCGCGTCACGTACGCAGGCCTGAGCGGCCCGGCCACGATGGCGCACTTCCACGGCCCGGCCATGCCCGGCGCGAACGCTGGCGTCGTCGTGCCGTTCCCGAGTGCGGCGAGCCCCGCCGAAGGCTCGGCCACGCTGACCCCCGCACAGGTCACCGACCTGATGGCCGGCAAGTGGTATGTCAACGTGCACACCGCAAAGAACCCCGGCGGCGAGATTCGCGGTCAGGCGCTGGTGAACTGAACAGCGCTCGCGCGAGACGGCTGCGGCCGTCTCACGCACAGCGCGGCGGCCAGCCTGTGATCAGGCTTCCAAGCCCGGCAGTTGCCACCAGTCGCTGGCCGCATGAAGAACGCGGACGATAGAAACGCCATCGGGGCGCGGCTCATATGAAACCAGGTGATTGTCGAAACCCCAGATCCGCAACGTGCGGATGTCCGCCAGCTCGGGGTTTTTGAGCGTGAGGGGTGCGCCCATCTTGGGATGCCTCGCCAGATCGTTGACACTGACTTCGGCGTTGACGAGAAAGCGATCAGCGGTGTCCAGGTCGGCGTTTTCCGCCAAGGAGACGAAATACTCGACAAAGTCGCGCCGCGCGGCCTCGCGCGTCGTGACTGTCGGCATCGGCGTTTTTGCTTGCGTGCGTCGAGCTTTGCCAAGGCTTCCTTGCGGATGGCCCTCCAGTCGGCCGGGTTCAGTTCGGTTTCGGCGCTGGTCAGGCCTTCCATCAGCTTCGCTTCGAGCTGTTCTGCGGCTCTTCGCTTCTCGTCGGCGCGGACCAACTCGCGAACGTACTCACTCGCGCTGCTGTAGCGACCGGTCTAAATCTGACCGTCCACAAATTGCTTCAGCGGATCAGGTAGCGAAATGTTCATGCTTTGCATGTGTGACCTCTGAGCCGTTCACGGTCTTTTAAATGGCATGAATTGGCAAGAGCTGCCATCGAGGTGACCTGAGGCCGGGGCACCTTCTGCGGGCGCGGCGTCGAGGGTGGGCTCTTGGTCGTCGTTCAGACCTTGTGCGTCGAAAGCAGCAAGCTTGTCTCGGTGCTCGCGATGCCTTCGATCAGCCGGATGTTGCCGAGGGCCCGGTCGAAGGCTTCGAGCGTGTCGGCGCGCAACTCGGCGATCAGGTCCCAGCGGCCGTTGGTGCTGTGCAGACCGGTCACATTCGGGTGGCCGCGCAGCGCGTGCAGCACTTCGGCGCCGCGGTTGCCTTCGACCACGATCGTCATCAGCGCGCGGATTCGGTGCGCCTCGGCCTGCGGTTTCACGCGCACCGTGTAGCCGGCGATCACGCCGTCGCGCTCGAGCCGCTTCATGCGGTTTTGCACCGTGCCACGCGCGACCTTCAGCTTGGCCGCGAGTGTGGCGACCGGCATGCGCGCGTCTTGTCGCAGCAGCGCGAGCAGTTCACGGTCGAGGTCGTCGATGTTGATCACTTTGCTCTGCACCTTTGATCGAATTGCGCTGGACTCACATCATATCGATCAGTGTGCTGTCTTTTCGTTGGCTGCCGATCCCCGCAAGATGGTGGATAAAACCGGAGCAGCCATGACGCGATTCCTCGATGTGCCAGCCATGACCCGCCTCGTTCGCAATGTTGGCGTGCCCCGTTTCATCAGCGAACTGGCCCAGGCCATCGGCGACGACTACCTGCGCTGGAACGAGTTCGACAAATCGGCCCGCCTCGCCTGCCATTCCGACGTCGGCGTG
>JANLUW010000453.1:0-5806 GCA_031363645.1 Rhizobacter sp.
CTTCGCCGAAGTCCGCGTGCGGCACGCCGATCACCGCGCTCTCGGCCACACCGGGCATGTCGTTCAGCGTGCCTTCGATTTCGGCCGGGTACACGTTGAAGCCGCCGCTGATGATCAGGTCTCTGCTGCGACCGACGATGGTCACGTAGCCCTCGGCGTCGATCTTGCCGACGTCGCCGGTCTTGAACCAGCCGTCGGCGGTAAATTCTTCGGCGCTCTTTTCGGGCATGCGCCAGTAGCCTTTGAACACGTTCGGGCCGGTGACCTCGATGTTGCCGATGGCGTCGGTAGCGCATCGCGTTCCGCCGTCGCCCGCCACGCGCACGCCGACGCCGGGCAGCGGGAACCCGACGGTGCCGCCACGCCGGTCGCCTTCGGCCGATCGGTACGGGTTCGAGGTCAGCATGGCCGTTTCGCTCATGCCGTAGCGCTCGAGAATCGCGTGGCCGGTGCGTTCGCCAAACAGCGTGAAGGTCTCGAGCAGCAACGGCGCCGAGCCGCTGACGAACAACCGCATGTTCGCGCAGGCCGCGCGTGTCAACGCAGGTTCGGCGAGCAGCCGGCCATAGAGCGTCGGCACGCCCATGAAGACGGTCGCCTCCGGCAACTTCGCGACCACGGTCTTCGGTTCGAACCTGTTCAGCCAGATCATCTTGGCACCGGCGAGCAGCGCGCCGTGCGAAGCGACGAAGAGGCCGTGCACGTGGAAGATCGGCAGCGCGTGGATCAGCACGTCGCCGCCTTCGGCCGGTGTTCGCCAGCCCCAGTACGCCTTCAGCACCTGCGCGTTGCTGAGCAGGTTGCCGTGGCTCAGCATCGCGCCCTTGGCGACGCCGGTGGTGCCGCTGGTGTACAGAATCGCGCACAGGTCGTCCGCGGCGCGTACGGCCGGCGTGTGGCTGTCGCTGTGCGTGGCGGCGCGTTGCAGCAGGCTGCCGTTGCGGTCATCGCCGAGCGTGAACACGTGCGTGGTGCCGGCCGCGAACGCGAGCCGGCTGACCCAGCTGAAATTCTTCGGCGCGCATACCACCACGGCCGGCTCGGCGTTGCCGATGAAATACGCGATCTCGCCCTGCTGGTAGGCCGGGTTGAGCGGCAGGTAGACGAGCCCGGCGCGCAGCACCGCGAGGTAGAGCATCAGCGCCTCGACCGATTTTTCGATCTGCACCGCGACGCGGCTGCCTACGGGCAGGTCGAGCGAGGCCAGCAGGTTGGCGAGCATCGCGGTGCCGCGGTCGAGGTCGCGCCAGGTGTAGTGCAGCGGCGCGGTGTGAAATGCTGACCCGATACCCGCATCGGCGGTCTCGACCGCGATGGCGTCGAGGTCGGCAGGAAATTCAGCGCGCAGGGCGCTGAACAGGTTGGCGTCGTGCCGTGAAGATGGGGTGCTTGTCATCCGTCGAGTTTCGCGCCGGAGGCTTTCACAACCTCGGCCCAGCGCTTCGTCTCGGCTCCGACGAACGCGCCGAACGCGTCGCCGTACAGGTTCGGCATGTCGGTGCCGAGGCTGTTCCAGCTGCTCTGCAACTCGGGCGTGGCGAAGGCTTTGCGCATCTCCGCCTGCATGTGGTCGACGATGTCTTTCGGCGTGCCCTTCGGCGCCCACAGGCCGTAACAGGTCGCGACCTGGTAGCTCGGCAAGCCGGCCTCGACCGAGGTCGGCACGTCGGCGAAGCCGGGTGCGCGCTTTGGCGAGGCGACCGCGAGCGCCTTGATGCGCCCGCTCTTGATGTGCGTGGCCGACGAGCCCAGGCCGTCAAACATCAGGTCGACCTGGCCCGCGATCAGGTCTTGCAGCGCCGGGCTGGCGCCGCGATAGAAAATGTGGGCGACGAAGGTCTTGGTCTGCAGCTTGAAGGGCTCGGCGGCCAAGTGGTGCGAGGTGCCATTGCCGGCCGACGCGCAGTTGAGCTTGCCGGGGTTCGCGCGCAGGTAGGCGAGCAAGCCCTTGAGGTCGGCGACCTGAACGCGCTGCGGGTTCACGACGATCACCTGCGGCACGTTCGAGATCAGGCCGACGGGGAAGAAATCGGCCTCGAGCTTGTAGTCGAGCTTCGGGTACATCGAGGGCGCGATCGCGTGGTGCACCGCGCTCATGAAGAAGGTGTAGCCGTCGGGGCGGCCTTGGAGGCGATCGTGGCGCCGACCGTGCCGCCAGCGCCGCCGCGGTTGTCGATGATCACTTGCTTGCCGAACAGGCGTGTGAGCTGGGCGCTCAACGGGCGCGCGAACGCGTCGGTGCCACCACCGCTCGGAAACGGCACGACGAACGTCACCGGCCGGTTCGGCCACGCCGATTGCGCGTGCGCAAGCGCGCTGGTGCCGAGCGCGCCGGTGCCGAGCGAAAGCGCGCCCGCGGTCCCGATAAATCGGCGGCGGGTCGGGCAAAATTTGCATGGCAAGGCGTTCAGGGCGTGAGGGCCTGCGAGCATGCCGGCAGCGACCACCGCTCGGCAATGCGGTGAACCCCGAGGCGCAACGCCGTGCGCTGCTGGCACCTGCCACCGCGCTACAGTCGCCCGACCGCTACCACCGCCCCGCATGCCCACCGAATTTCCCACCTTGCCAGCAGACGCCGACGGCGTGCTCGCGCTCGCGGCAAAAAGCATGTTCGACACGCTGGCCAACGCGGCCATGGGCATGTTCGTGATCGACCGCGCGCACCGCATCGTCTGGATCAGCGAGGGCTACAAACAGTTTTTGCCAGCGCTCGAACGCGAGGAGTGCGACTTCGTCGGCCGGCGCGTCGAAGAGGTCGTGCCGAACACGCTGATGGCGCAGGTGGTCGACACCGGCCAAGCGATCCTGGTCGATCTGCTGACCAACAAGGCGGGCACGTTTTTGGTCAGCCGGCTGCCGCTGCGCGATGCCGGCAGCCACGTGATCGGCGCCGTCGGCATCGTGCTGCTCGACCACCCCGAGACGACGATGCGGCCGCTCACCGCCAAGTTCGCGCAGCTCGAACGCGAGCTCGCGTCGGCACGCCAAGAGCTCGCCGCCCACCTCACGCAGCAGCGCCGGCCCAAGCACACGATCGCGAGCTTCATCGGCGCGAGCTCGGCGGCCGTCGAAGTCAAACGGCAAGCGCGGCGCGTGGCGCAGACCGACAGCACGGTGCTGTTGCTCGGCGAAACCGGCACCGGCAAGGAGCTGCTCGCGCACGGCATTCACGCCGCGAGCCGGCGCGCCGCGAAGCCTTTTATCGCTGTCAACATCGCAGCCGTGCCCGAGACGTTGCTCGAAGCTGAGTTCTTCGGCGTCGCGCCTGGCGCGTACACCGGCGCCGAGCGCAAAGGGCGCGACGGCAAATTCAAGTTGGCCGACGGCGGCACGCTGCTGCTCGACGAGATCGGCGACATGCCGCTCGCGCTGCAGAGCAAGCTGCTGCGCGTGCTGCAGGAGCAGGAGGTCGAGCCGCTCGGCAGCAACGCGGTGCAACGCATCGACGTGCGCATCATCGCGGCGACGAGCCGCGACCTGCCGGCGATGGTGGCCGCCGGCAGTTTTCGCGCCGACCTGTTCTATCGCCTCAACGTGCTGCCGATCCGCCTGCCCGCGCTGCGCGAGCGGCTCGCCGATCTGGAGGCGCTGGTCGACACGCTCTCGGAAGACATCGCCCGGCGCAGCGGTCTGCCGCACAAGACGCTCTCGGCAGATGCGCTCGACCAGCTCGCGCGCCACCGCTGGCCGGGCAATATCCGCGAGCTGCGCAACACGCTCGAACAGGCCAGCCTGATGACCGACGACCTGCTGCTCACGGCCGCGCATTTCGCCGCGTTGACCGCCGAGGCACCGGCGCCGCTGCAAGCTTCGTTGTCGCACAGTGCGTCGCCTGAAAAGCCGGTGCCTGCAACCGGGGCAGCGATCGCGGCCGGCGTCGGCAAACCGCTCGCGCGAGCGGTGGCCGAACTCGAAGGCCGCGCGATCGCCGAGGCGATGGCAGCGACCGGTGGGAACAAGCTCGCCGCCTCGCGCCTGCTCGGCATCTCGCGTGCAACCCTGTACGAGAAGCTGGCATTGGCACAACGCATCGTGGTCGGCTGAGCGTTCGCCGCACAACGTAAAAAGGGCGGCTCGCGCCGCCCTCGTCGAGGTCAAAACCGATGGGTCGCGTCAGTCTTGGCGCACCAAACGGCGACGCGCGAAAGCGCCCATGCACAACAGGCCGACAGCCATCATCGCGTAGGTCGTGGGTTCGGGCACCGGCTTGGCGAACACCTGGTCTTGGTGACCCGGCCTGCCGATGCTGTCGAGCGCCGAGATCTTGAACGCGGGGTCGGTCGTGGTCGAAAGGGCGCCGAGCCAGGTGCTCGCCAGTGCCAGCGCCCCGGAGGTGTCCGCCGAGCCACCGAAGAACTTCGACGAACCGGTGCCCAGGTCGTAGATGCCGCTGGTCTCGTAGGCGATTTCCCAGATTGCGATCTGGAATGCAGCCTGCGTCTTCGCGGTGTTCACGACGTTTTTCTCGGCGTAGAGCTTGCCGATGTCGAAGGCGGCATTTGCGTTCGCGAAGGCATGCGAGGCGCCGGACACGAGCGTGTAGTCGGTGTACGTGGGGCCGAAAGCGATGTGCTCGTACAGGTCGATGCAGTAGCTGACGAAGGACGGGCCGCCGTTCAGCGAGGCCGTGAAGCCGCCGGCGCTGGTCCAAAGGCTATTCGCCACGTTGGGGATGCTGAGCTGAACGTTGACGGACTCCGAGCCGTTGGCGAAGCCGGCGAACGAAACGCTGTCGGCGCGGGCTTGGGTGGCGCACAACAGCGTGCAGGCGAGCGCGATCGGCGCGATGAGGGAACGTGACATGAGCGACTCCTTGGGGGGATGTGGTGTTCGATCCGAGAGAACTGTTTTCCATGGATAACGCGACGCTACGGAACGACGCGTGAACGCGCACCCCGCGGCCGTGGGGGCGCGTGCGCTCCACGACACGGAACGACGCCGTGCCGCGTGACCGACCTCACGAATCGTGCGGTTCGCCCCCCGACTGCGGGGTGCGAGTGGTCGGCCGCGGGTCGCGCGCGCTGCGCGCTTGGCAGTCACTCGAAATCGGCATTGGCTGAAATGCGGACAGCGCGACGCCGCTGAACCTGAATCGAATTGCGAAGCCGCGGGTCAGCGCACGTGTGTTCGAGGGTTAGCACGCAGCCGAGGCGCACTGGCACAGTGATTGCCTTGCCTACGCCACGAACCTTCCGGGAGACACCCATGCCGTTCCATTCGACACGCTGCCGCAACGCACTCGCTGCCCTTCTGATGGCCGGCGCGTGGCTGGCCCCACTGCCTGCCTTCGCGCAATCGAAAGAGATCCGCATCGCCCACCTTTACAGCAAGTCAGGCCCGCTCGAGGCCTATGGCAAGCAGACGCAAACCGGCCTGATGATGGGCCTCGACTACGCGACCGGCGGCACGATGATGGTCGGCGGCAAAAAGATCGTCGTGATCGAAAAAGACGACCAGGGCAAGCCCGATGTCGGCAAGAGTCTGCTCGCCGCGGCCTATGGCGACGACAAGGTCGATCTCGCGATCGGGCCGAGCTCGTCGGGTGTGGCGCTGGCGTTGCTGCCGGTGGCCGAGGAGTACAAGAAAATCCTGCTGGTCGAGCCGGCCGTCGCCGATTCGATCACCGGCGACAAGTGGAACCGCTACATCTTTCGCACCGGCCGCAACAGCTCGCAAGATGCGATCGGCAACGCGGTCGCGCTCGACAAAGACAGCGTGTCGATCGCGACGATCGCACAAGACTACGCGTTCGGTCGCGACGGCATCAAGGCGTTCAAAGAAGCGCTGAAGAAAGCCAAGGTCGTGC
>JANLUW010000463.1:0-3455 GCA_031363645.1 Rhizobacter sp.
GCCGAAGGCGGTCTTGGCGACGACCGCAGCGTCGAAACCCTGTAGGGTCTGCATGCACGTCATCAGCCGTGATTCGAGGTCTTGCACGCGGCCGGTGTCTTTGAAGTAGCGCGGCAACGTGACGAACGCGCCCTTGACCACGCCCGGCCCCAGGCCGAGATCGCATTGCAGTAACGATGCGACCTTCGGGCCGCGCGGCTTCTTCCAAAGGTCTTCGCCCTTGGCTTGCCAGAGTTCAGCAGGGTTGCCGTCGGCGAGCAATGCGCGGTACTGCGCGATGCCGTCACTTGCGGTCTGCGCGAACGTACGCGAAACGATGAGCAGCGCGGCTGCGGCGAGGTATCTCTTCATCCTTTGTCTCCTGTGACGATGCGAACACCTCGTTGTAGCGACACCTTGAACCGCAGCGTACCGATCAGGCGATCGCCACTTCGTCGGTCCGCGTATCGCCGGTGTTGTCGGTCCAGGTCACCACCACCTTGTCGCCGGCCTTCGCACCCTTGAACCGGAATTGCAGATAGGGGTTTTGCGAGATCGCCTGCCCCCACTTCGCTGTCAGCACGGTCTTGCCGCCGCTCGTCGCCTTGACGTCATTGATGAAGAGCGCCGGGATGATCTTGCCGGCGGTGTCCTTGCGCAAGCCGGTTTCCATCGGGTGCGACATCAGGACGCGAACGTCGGTCAGGCCGTCTTTCACTTGAGCGCGAAGGCGCATCGGGTCACCCATGGTCTGTCTCCTGTTGAATGCTGTGAGCGTTGCCTGGCGGTCGTGCGGGTCAGCCGCCGCAACCGCCGAGCGTGACCTTGGTTTCGCGAAAGGTCGAATAGAGCTTGCCGTCCGCCTTGACGACCGCGTAGACGTTCGTGCTCTGGCCCATCTTCGTGCGCACCGACACGTACGGCTCGGTGCCATCGGGAATCGTGAAGCTTGCCGTGAGCGGGTTCGGATTCTTTTCGACGAGGATGTAGATCTCCTGCGTCTTCGGCAGGTTGCTGGTCACGGCGACCGGCACCACGGCGCCGTTCTCGGCGATATCGGGCGACGTGATCACGATGTCTTTACTGTCGGTTGGTTTACCACCCAAGGCCTTCAGGGCATCTTCCATCGTTTTGGCATCGAAGCCCGACGCGTCGGCGGCCAGCGCCTGCTGTGTTGTGAGCATGCCGCAACCCACCAGCATCGCCAGCAGGCCGCCTTGCTTCAGGATGTCTCGTCTCGTTGTCGTCTTCATGTCCAGGCCTTTCGTGGCGTTCAAAAAGTGATGCTGATAGAAATGCGCGGCGGATTCGTCCTTACCGCGCCCCCGCGGCGATCCACGCCGCAAGCGCCCGGGCATCGGCCTCCTTCAACTGCGCTTGCTCGGGCATCGGAATAGGCCCCCACGCGCCCTGCCCGCCCTTGCGAATCTTCCCCGTCAGGTAATCCACGATGTCGGCGCGCCCCGCGTACTTCTTGGTCACGTCCTGGAACGCCGGACCGACGATCTTGTTGGCCACGCCGTGACAGGCTGTGCACGAGTTCGCCTGCGCAAGCGCTAGCCCTGCCGGCGGATCGCCAGAGACCGCGGGTGGCGTTGCCGCCGTCGATATCGCCGCTGGCGCCGCAGTTGCAGCGGCCAGCAAGATCACCGGCGCGGCGACGCCGACCTTCTCGGTTCGCGGCGGCACCGCGGTGTCGGTTCCGCGCGCAGGGCCGAACGGCCTGACCTGCTCGGCAATGTTGCCGTTGGCGTTGCGGGCGTCGACCGGCAACGCCGATCCGAGCTTGCCTTCGACCGGGCAGTCTTTCATGCACAGCGGATTCTTCACGTCGCCCTTGCCGCGCACCTGCCACATGGGTTCGTAGAACACCTTGCCGTTGCGATTAGGCAGGCGGTTCTGCATCTCGGCGATGTTCTTGTCAGACAGCGTGAAATCGGCAGGCACGATCTCGCCGAGGTTCAGGATGTACGCCAGCACGCCGTAGACCTCGTCGGGCGTCAAGGACTTCGGCGCGTTCCAGGGCATCGCGCGGTGGATGTAGTCCCACAGCGACGACAGCTTCGAAGCCTTCATCAGTGTCGTGCGGTGTGTATAGCCGGGGTGCGACAGAAAATACGTGTGGCCGCTTTCGATGTCCTTCTTCGAAGTGCCGCCGACGATCGGTGCAAACACCGAGTTTGACTCGCCGAAGGCACCGTGACACGAGGCGCACTTTCCGTCCCAGACCTCCGCGCCCATGGCCACACTGCCGGCGCCCTTCGGCAAACCCTGGAAATCGCCGCGCACGTCGATGTTCCAGGCCTTCACTTCGGCGGGTGTGGCCGTGCGGCCGATCTGGTTCATGACGGTCGTGGCCGCGGGGTCGGCCCAAGCCGCGACGGAAGAACCCAGAGCGATGACGATGGCCGCCCGGTTCAGCATATGCAGGAGATGGCTTGACTTCACGCAGTTCGCTCCGCCGGCCGTCAGTACGCCTGCACGTTGGAGACATCGCCGGTCTCCGCCACGCGCCACGACTGGATGGCATTGTTGTGATAGATCGACTTGGTGCCGCGGACGGCACGCAGCTGGTTGATCTTCGGCTGCACGTAGTCGGTGTCGTCCACGGCCCGCGACTGCAGGATCGCGGGCGATCCGTCCCAGACCCAGTCGATATTGAAGCGCGTCAGCGCCTTCGAGAGGTTCGGGCCTTCGAGCCGGGCCGTACGCCAGTTGCGACCGCCGTCGACGCTCACATCGACCCGCTTGACCTTGCCGCGGCCCGACCAGGCGAGACCGGTGATGTTGTAGAAGCCCCTGTCGAGCAAGGTCTGCGAACCCGACGGCGTCGTGATCACCGACTTGCACTCCTGCACCGACGTGAATTGCCGGTACGTGCCGTCGGGCATCAGGTCGATGTAGTGAAGCTCTTCGTCTTTCGTAAAGAAGGGCTGGTCGCCGACCTTGATGCGCCGCAGGTACTTGACCCAGCTCACACCCTGCACGCCGGGCACGACCAGGCGCAGCGGGTAGCCGTTCTCGGGCCGCAGCATCTCGCCGTTCATACCCCACGCGACGATGACGTCGTCGAGCGCATTGGCCATCGGGATGGTGCGCGTCATAGACGAACCGTCGGCGCCCTCGGCCAACAGGTAGTTGCCGGCACGGGTGTCGGCGCCGCAGATATCCAGCAAGGTCGACAGCTTGACGCCGCTGAACTCGGCGCACGAGATCATCCCGTGCGTGTACTGAACGCTGGGCACTGCCGAATTGCCCCATTCCATCGCGCTGTTGGCACCGCACTCAATGAAGTGGATGCGCGACACCGAGGGCAGCCGCATCAGGTCGTCCATCGTGAAGACGCGCGGTTCGCGCACCAGGCCGTTGAGCATCAGCCGGTGCTGCGACGGGTCGATGTCCCACCAGCCCTGGTGGTGCCGCTCGAAATGAAGGCCGCTCGGCGTGATGATGCCGAACAGCGACTGCAGCGGGCA
>JANLUW010000515.1:0-2728 GCA_031363645.1 Rhizobacter sp.
TTCGAACCACAGGGGAGCTTTCCAACGTCGTGGCTGGTGCGGTCAAAACCCGCGAAGCGGGCCAGAACCCTGCAACGCGCACATTTCAAGCTCTTCGGATTTTCGTCAACGCCGAGCTTGAGGAGCTCGAACAAGGGCTGAACGCGTCGCTCGATTTGCTGGCCTCCGGTGGCCGGCTGGTCGTGATCAGCTTTCACTCGCTCGAAGATCGCATCGTCAAGACTTTCATCGCGCGCGAGAGCAAGCACGCGTTCGATCGCCGCGCGCCGTTCGCCGAGCCGAAGGCGATGCGGCTGAACGCGCTCGGCCGCGTCAAGCCGAGCGACGACGAGGTGCGCGCGAATCCGCGTTCGCGGTCTGCGGTGATGCGGGTGGCCGAGCGCACCGAGGTCGCGGCATGACGAGGCTGAACGTGCTGCTGCTGGTCGCACTGATTTTCAGCAGCATCTACCTCGTGCGCATCTCGCACGAATCACGCCGCTTGTTCGCCGAACTCGACAAGGCACGCAACGAAGAGCGGCTGCTCGACAACGAGTTCGAGCGTCTCAAGTCCGACAAACAATCGCAGGCCACGCCGTTGCGCGTCGAGAAGACTGCACGCGACAAGCTCGCGATGCGCACCGCGACCCCGGCGGTCACGCAATACATCAGCCGTGCGGCGCCGGCGAGCGCCGCGGCAGAGGGTGACAAGCGATGAGCTGGCGCGACAAGATCAAGGGCGTTTCGTCGAACAGCGCGAGCAGCGCAGGCAACGCACCGCGCGGCAAGCGCAGCGCCGTGCAGTCGCGCGCCGCCGGCGCCAACGTGCGCAGCGTCACGTATTCGACGAGCCCGCTTCTCGCTTCGAAGACACCGCCATGGCGCTCGAAGTTTCTGGTTGCGGTGGTGGGCCTGAGCTTTTGCGGCCTGCTCGGCCGCGCGCTCTACGTGCAGGTGATCGGTGCAGAATTTTTCCAGCGCCAAGGAGAGATCCGATACGCGCGCACGCTCGAGTTGCCGGCCAGCCGCGGGCGCATCCTCGATCGCAACGGTTTGATCCTCGCCTCGAGCGTGCCGGCCGCCTCGCTGTGGGCGATCCCGAAAGACATCGATGCCGACCCGGCGCAGCGCAAGCGGCTCGCGCAACTGCTCGGCATGACCGTGAAAGAACTGGCCGACAAGCTCGACGACAACCAGAATTTCGCGTGGCTGCGCCGCCAGGCCGACGACCAGGTCGCCAAAGACGTGCTCGCGCTCGGCCTCAAGGGTGTGCACCAGGTGCGCGAGTACAAGCGCAAGTACCCGGAAGGCGAGGCCGCCACGCACGTCGTCGGCTTCACGAACGTCGAAGACCACGGGCAAGAAGGCATCGAGCTCGCGCACGAGCGCGACCTGCTCGGCCGGGCCGGCACGCGCCGCGTGATCAAGGACCGATTGGGCCGCGTCGTCGAAGACATCGGCGACAGCGTGGCGCCGGTCGACGGCCGAGACATCGATCTCAGCATCGACTCGAAGGTGCAGTTCTTCGCCTACCAGCGCATCCGCGATGCCGTGGCCGAAAACAAGGCCAAGGCCGGCAGCGTGGTCGTGCTCGACGCGCGCAGCGGCGAGGTGCTGGCGCTCGCTAACTTCCCGAGCTACACGCCGGGTGACCGACGCAACCTCACCGGCGCGCAACTGCGCAACCGCGCGCTGACCGACACCTTCGAGCCCGGCTCGACCGTCAAGCCCTTCGTCGCGGCCTGGGCGCTCGAGACGAACCGCGTCAAGCCGGAGACCATCATCCACACCGCGCCGGGCCGGGTCTCGATGGGCGGCTTCGTGATCAGCGATTCGCACCCGCACGGCGACCTGACGGTCTCGCAGGTGATCCAGAAGTCGAGCAACATCGGTGCGATGCGCATGGGGCTGATGTTTCAGCCGCGCGAGATGTGGGAGTTGTACACGCAAGCCGGCTTCGGCCAGAAGCCGCAGCTCGGTTTTCCGGGTGCGGTGACGGGGCGGCTGCGCCCGTACAAGACCTGGCGCCCGATCGAACAGGCGACGATGAGTTATGGCTACGGCCTCTCGGCGTCGCTGTTCCAGATCGCGCACGCCTACACCGTGTTCGCGCACGACGGCGAGATGATTCCTGTCACGCTCGACAAGAGCACGGCGGTCGGCGAAGACGCGCGCGTGAGCGGCCTGCGCGTGATCTCGCCGCAGACCGCGAAGACGATCCGCGACATGCTCGCGCTCGTCACCTTGCCCGGTGGCACGGCACCCAAGGCGCAGACGATCGGCTACTCGGTCGGCGGCAAATCGGGCACGGCCTACAAGCAAGAGGGCAAGGGTTACGCCGTCAAAAAGTACCGCTCGTGGTTCGTCGGCCTGGCGCCGATCAGCAACCCGCGCATCATTGTCGCGGTGATGGTCGATGAGCCCACTGGCGGCAAGTGGTACGGCGGCGACGTGGCCGCGCCGGTCTTCAGCGACCTCGTGCAGCAGACGCTGCGCACGCTCAACGTGCAGCCCGACCTCGACGTCAAGACCCAGATCATCACCAAAGACGTGCCAGCCGTGGAGGAGAGTTTCTGATGGCTGCCCCGTCGGCGATTCGGCAACTCGCGTCGGTGCAGGAAGCGCTCGGCTGGCTCGCCGAGCGCGGCGTGCGCGCGTTGACGATCGACAGCCGCGAGGTCGTGCCGGGCGATGCCTTCATCGCGTGGCCGGGCTACGCGGTCGACGGCCGGCAGTTCGTGTCGCAAGC
>JANLUW010000525.1:0-14648 GCA_031363645.1 Rhizobacter sp.
GCCTTCGACGGCATCGAATTCGACCCCGAACTGCGCTGGATCGACGTGCTCGACGACATCGCGTTCCTGGCGATGGACCTGATGGCGAACGACCGCCGCGGCCTTGCGCTTCGCTTCATCAATGCCTACCTGCAAGCCAGCGGCGACTACGCCGGGCTGCCCGCGCTGCGCTACCACCTGACCTGCCGCGCTGTCGTGCGCGCCAGAGTCGTCGGCATCGGCGAGCGGCAAGGCGCAAGTTCGGCTGCGCATTGCAGTGCGGCGCGCTACATGGCGCTCGCGGCTGCCTTGTCGACCGGCGCCGATGCGCGGCTGGCGATCACGCACGGCCTGCCCGGTTCGGGCAAGAGCTTCGTGTCGCAAGCCATGCTGGAACAAGTGGGTGCCATCGCCGTGCGCTCCGATGTCGAGCGAAAACGCTTCTTCGGTCTGGGTGCACTCGAGAAATCGCATGATCGTGTGCCCGGCGGCATCTACGATTCAGCGACGACGAAGCGCACCTATTCGCGCCTCGCAGAGATTGCAGAGATTGCGCTCGCGGCGGGTTGGCCGGTCGTTGTCGACGCGGCATTCATGCGCCGATCGGAGCGCACCGAATTCGCAGCACTTGCCGAATCGCTCGACGTGCCGTTCACCGTGTTCGATTGCCAGGCCGAACCGTCGGTGCTGCGCCGCCGGCTCCTGGCGCGGCAGGCGGCGGGCGCAGACGCATCGGAAGCTGACGAGAAAGTACTCGACCGCCTCGCCGAATTCGACGAGCCGCTGGCCGAATCGGAGCGCGCGTGCGCCCTCGTCGTCGGTGCCGTCGAGGCCGCCTCGCCGGCGACGCTGGCACAGCGCTGGCGCACGGCGGGTCGTGGCACGACGCCGAAGGGCTGACTCGTATTCGAGTTACGGACTTGCGTGGTCAAGTTCACGGCACAAACGTCTGCGCTTCGGCTTCGAGACTTCGACGCCGATCGGGTCGAGCACGCTCAAAACCAAGGTCGAGGCCGACTTCTATTTCCACGCTGCCGACAAGCGCAATCGCGTGCGGCTTCGCCGAGCCTATGGCGAATACGGCGGCTGGCTCATTGGCCTGACCTGGTCGACCTTCATGGACCTCGACGACTTGCCCGAAACCGTCGACTTCAACGGTCGGATCGGCGCACCGTTTTCGCGCCGCGCGATGGGCCGCTACTCGTTCGGCGATGCGAAGGCCGGCTACAAGTTCACGTTCGCCGCCGAAGACCCGGAGGACCCATTCGGCGGTGGCAGTGCAAACGAGCGCATGCCGCAACTGGTGGCGCGCGTCGACAAAAGTTTCGATTGCGATGCTGTCAACGCACGGGTTCTCGCGCACGAGAAGCGCTCGTTCGCGCAGACCAAGCGCGGCTTCGGCATCGGCGTGGGCGGAAGCTGCAAATCGAGCGACAAAGACCTGACCATGGGTCAGTACACGCGCGTGGATGGCGACGTCGACCAGTTCTGCGGCTCGAACGGCTATGCCATCGACGTAGACACCGGCAACATCACCTTCGACAAGAACCAGGGCCAGGTGCTCGGGTAGGCACGCAACTTCACAAGCCGGTTGCGCGGCAGCCTTGTTCTGGGACTCAATCGCGGCCAGACAACGCAGGCTGTTGACAACAAGACCCTGTCGCAGCTGTTCGTGAACCTGATGTACTCGCCGATCAAGAATGTGGACCTGGGTGGCGAACTGATCTTCGGCAAGCGCAAGACATTCGACGGCGAGTCCGGCACGCTGTCCAGGTTCGGCTTGATGGGGCGCTACAGCTTCTGACGCGTCGATGAGAAGTCGGGCTCCGAACCCGCTTTCTTTGTGCCAGCACAGCGCGTGTCACGGCCGCGCCGACAAGTCCCTAATGATCACCCGACAACTGATCCCGTGCGGCGCGACCTCGCGCCACTCGACCTCACCGCCGAGTTGCTTCACTCGTTTGCGCACGCCGCCTAGGCCGAGGCCGTGCGACCAGGCGCGCGGATTGCGGCCGATGCCGTCGTCGGAGACGGTCAGCTCGATGCGGTCGGTTTCCAGGCGGAAATCGATGTCGAGTTTTTGCGCCTGCGAATGCGCGATCACGTTGCTGACGAGCTCGCGCATCACGCGGGTCAGCGCCGACCAGTGCACCACCGTAAGCAAAACGTCTTCGTCGAAGGTGATCGTCCATTTGAAGTCGACATGCGCCGCGGTGAGCCGGTGCGACAGATCGGACTTCCATTCGGCAGCCGCGTGCGAGAGCCGGTGATTCGAGGCGGCGAGCCCGCGCGTCAGTGTCTTGAGGTCTTGCAGCGTGTGGCGCACGTAGTCTTCCATCTCGGGCGACTGGGCTTTGTACATCAACGTCAGCAGCCGCGCGCCGATGTCGTCGTGCAGGTCTTGCGCGAGCCGCAGCCGCTCTTCGCTGCGGCCTTGCTCGACCGCCTTGTCGAAGCGCACGGCACGCCGCAGCTGCTCGACGATGCGGTCGGTGAGGCGCGCGTCTTCCGAGGTGAACAACCGCCGCCCACGTTGCGCGAAACGAATCAACACCGCGCCTCGTGGCGTGGTGTCGCCACCGAGCAGCGGCACGGGCACGAGCATGCTCGAGGCGTCGCCAGCGACACGGGTCCTGCCGCTGCGCCGCTCGACGATGCTGACCTCGAGCGGCTCGAACAAATCGGTGAGCAGTTGCGACAACAACGCCGGGGTGCGCTCGGGTCGGGCCTCGACTTCGCGGGCGACGCGGTAGAGCTGCTCGAACATGTGCTCGGTCGTGAGCATGCTGCTGCCGCGTACCTGGCTCAGCACCCACTGCCGCACACCGGTGTAGACCGCGAGCGAAACGAACAGCGACAAGGTGAGCGAGGCGAACTGGCCGAGCGAAAAGACGGCGATAAAAAGCAGGTCGAGCGAGGTCGCGACGGTGCTGATCGCCGCGAGCATCGAAAACTCGCGCATGAAGTTCTGCGACTTCGAAAGAAACGGCACGAGCAGCAGTAGCGAGCCCAAGAACACGTACCAGACCATCGAACCGATGTCGGCGATGTTGTGCGGCATGCCGGGCACCCGATCGGCGGCGACGAGCGCCGCGCCGAGCAAGGCCCAGGTTGTGACGATGACGATGCCGAAGCGACGGAGCACGAGTGCGAACGGGTGCGGCTCGATCTGATAAGACCAACTCAGCAGCCCGATCGCCAGCGCGGCGAAAACCATGACTGCGCCCTGCGTCCACCACCATGCGTCGGCCAGCCAGCCGGCCATGAAACTGCCGACCAGCGCGAACGCCGCGCCCCAGCCGATCAATGCGATCCAACCCGAGCCCGGCAGGCGCTGCGGGTGCAGGCAAACGGCGTTGACCATCGAGGCCGCAGTGAAGAGGTCGAACGCCATGCGCACCGGCATGTCGAGCCGGCCGAACGGCGCGGGCAGCCCGAACTCGAACGTTGCCTCGGCGGCGATGAACAGCAAGTTTCCCGACTGGCAAAGCGCCATCACAGCGTAGACCGCGTTGCGCCCCGAGGGTTGCGCCAGCAGCACGACCACCGCGACCACGCACAGGCCGAGCGCGAACAGCGAGAGCGACCAAAACAAGATCGGCAGTCCCATCAGCCCGCGCGGCGAGGGGTGCAAAGCAACGGCCGTTCCGTCGGCGAACACGAACCTGACCTCGTCTTGCGCGAGTGCGGCCGCAATTTGGGCACGCAAGGTTTGTTGGCGCATCCGCTTCGCGTCGTCGATGACCCAACGTGGCGAGCGCTGCAGCGCGAGTGCGTCGGTGAGCGAAACAGTGAGCGCGGCCGTGGCGTCGCCACCGACCACGGCCGTCAATGCCTTGCCGATCTGCGAGCGCAATGCGGGGTCGCTGCTCGCAGCGAGCTCGATGCGGCCCAGCGTGTCGACCCGCCAGCTTGCATCGACATGCGGCGTCAGCGTGACGGTGCGCATCAGCACGAAGATGCTCAGGCAGCCGAGCAGCGCAAGGGCCACCAGTAAGCGCAGCCGCCAACCGATCCAGCGCACGGTGTGTTTGTCGGGCGGGCCGTTCGGGTCGCTGAGACCGGAATCGGCGACCGAATCGGAGAAGCGGCCCGGCAACCCCGTCCAGGTCGTCGCGGTGCGCCCGGGCCAGGTGTTGTTCAGGCCCGTCGGGCGGAGCGGGGCAGGGCCGTCATGCGCCACAGCGGCAACTTACACGAGGCCCTGCTTGCTCGCGAGCACGGCGGCTTCGGCGCGGCTCGACACATTGAGCTTCTTGTAGATCGATTTGATGTGGTCGTTGACCGTGAACCATTTGATGCCCATCAGGTTCGCGATTTCCTTGATCGTGAAGCCCTTGCTCAGGTAGGTGAGCACTTCGCTCTCGCGCGGTGTGAGTCGCTCGTGATCGAGCGGCGCGCCGCGGCCCAGCGGTACCGGCCGGCTGCTCTGAAAGGCGGAGCTGAGCGGCACCGGGCCGGAGTTCGGTGAAGCGCCGCCGCCCGGGCCGTGGCGAAAGTGCGTGAGCAGTCGCCTGGCGATCGCGGGTGACAACGGTGGCTGGCCGCGCACGATCTTCTGCAACTCCTCGACCAGCACCTCGAAGCGGTCCTCTTTGAGCAGGTAGCCATCGGCGCCGCACTGCAGCGCCGGGAACAGGTGGTCGTCGTCGGAGTACAGGGTCGTGACAATTTTGGTTGCCGGATAAGCGCCGAGTTCGGTGAGCAACTCCATGCCGTTGCCGTCGGGCAATTCGAGGTCGACGAGGATCAGCTTGAAAGGGTCGAGCGCCGGGTCACCCTCGCGCAAGGGGCCAATCTGGCGGCGCGCCGTTTCCAGATCGCCGGCCTCGGTGATGACCAGCGCATCGCTGAAGCTCTCCCGCACGACGCGTGTTAAGAAGCTGCGTGCAACCGGGTTGTCCTCGACAATAAGTACCTTGATTGGCATCTGCTGCGCCCAATGTTCTTTTCTCGGCCGATGTTAGCGCAATAGGGCCAGCGCAGGCCTGCGCTAGCCCGGTGTCAGGCGTCGTTCGTCATCACCAGTTTGCCCCGCACCTGGCGGCTCGCCATGATCTCGAAGGCGCGCAAAAGTTGGTTCATCGGCAGGCGCTGATCGATCACCGGCTTGACCTTGCCTTCTGAGTACCACAGCGCCAGTTCGGCCAGCGCCTTCGCGTTGGCCTTGGGTTCGCGGCGCGCGAATTCACCCCAGAACACGCCGACGATCGAAGCGCCTTTGAGCAGCGCCAGGTTCCAAGGCAGCGCCGGGATGCCGCCCTGCGCAAAGCCGACCACCAGGTAGCGTCCGCGCCATGCGATCGACCGGAACACCGGCTCGGCCAGGTCGCCGCCCACCGGGTCATAGACCACGTCGGGGCCCTTGCCGTCGGTCAGGGCCTTGATCTCGTCGCGGAGGTTCTGCGTGGTGTAGTTGATCGTCGCATCGGCGCCGAGTTCTTTACAAAGCGCGCATTTCGCGTCACTCGACGCGGCTGCGATCACCTTTGCACCGACCGCCTTCGCGATCTGAATCGCCGCCGTGCCGACGCCACCCGCCGCGCCGAGGATCAAAACGGTTTCGCCGGCGCGCAAAGCGGCGCGGTCGAGCAGTGCGTGGTGCGTGGTCGCGTAGGTGAGCACGAAAGCAGAAGCGTCGTCGAACGGGAAGCCCGCCGGCAGCGGCATCACGAGCGCCGCCTTGACGACCGCATGCGTGCCGAACCCGCCGGTGCCACCAAAGGCCGCGACCGCGTCGCCGGGTTTTAACGCGGTGACGCCTTCGCCCACTGCCTCGACCACGCCGGCGTACTCCGAACCCGGCACGAAGGGCAGCAGCGGCTTCATCTGGTACTTGTTCTGCACGATCAGGATGTCGGGGAAATTCAGGCTCGCGGCGCGGATTGCGATGCGCACTTCGCCGGCCTGCGGCTCCGGCGTGGGCAGTTCCTTCCAGACCAGGGCTTCGACGCCGATGGGGTTTTCGCAAAGCCAGGCATGCATGGGTGTTTCCTCGTGTTCGGTCGACCGCGGGCGCAGCACTGCGATCGATGATACGCAGCGGCTCGCTTGCATCGCGTCACCGACGTGACGTGCGCTCACGAGTCCATACAATCACAGCAATGCGCATCCTCATCGCCAACGACGACGGTTATCTCGCCCCCGGGCTCGCGGCCCTTGTGAGGGCGTGCGAGGGCCTCGGCGACCTCGACGTGGTGGCGCCCGAACAAAACGCCAGCGGCACTTCGAACTCGCTGACGCTGGGCCGCCCGCTCTCGGTTCACACCGCAAGCAATGGCTTTCTCTACGTCAACGGCACGCCCTCGGACTGCGTGCACCTCGCGCTGACCGGCGTGCTGCCGAACCGGCCCGACCTGGTCGTCTCCGGCATCAACAACGGCGCCAACATGGGCGACGACACACTGTATTCGGGCACCGTGGCCGCGGCGATGGAAGGCTTTCTTTTCGGCATTCCGGCGATCGCGTTTTCGCAAGTGCAAAAGGGCTGGGGCGATCTCGACGCGGCCGCGCGTGTCGCGCGCAGCGTGATCGAGCAGGTGCTCAAAAATCCGCCGCTGCGCTCGCCGTTCCTGCTCAACGTCAACATCCCGAACCGCGCCGATGCCGATGCACTGCCGCGTGTCGTCACGCGTCTCGGCCGCCGTCATGCGAGCGAACCGCTGATCGCGCAGACCAGCCCGCGCGGCGACACGATGTACTGGATCGGCCCGGCCGGCGACGCGCGCGAAGCCGGGCCCGGCACCGACTTTCACGCCACCACGAACGGTCAGGTTTCCATCACACCGCTGCAGGTCGACCTGACCGAGCACGGCGCCTTGCCCGACTGGCGGGAGTGGCTGGGCAAGGCCCGGGAATGAACGGCGCCGACAAGCGCACATCGAAGTTCCCGCTGCGCTTGAACGAACTGAGTTCGCGCGTCAAGGTAGCGCGCACGCCGATCGTGCCGGTCGCGGCAACCGTGCTCACCACATCGCCCCGGTTGCAGGCCACCGCCGCCGCGGCGCGTGCGGTGCTCCGGCCGCAGCAATTGCTCGCGCATGCACACACCGATGCGTCGCGTCGCACGGCGCCCTCGGGCCTCGGCCTCGATTCGGTCGACGTGCGCCGGCGCATGGCGCAGCGCCTGCGCAGCGCAGGCGTGTGCAACGCGCAGGTGATCGAGGCGATGGCGACCGTGCCGCGCCACTTGTTCGTCGATGCCGCGCTCGTCACGCAGGCTTATGAAGACACCAGCCTGCCGATCGGCCACGGGCAAACGATCTCGAAGCCCTCGGTGGTCGCGCGCATGCTCGAACTGTTGATGGGTGGCGAAAGCGCGCGCCGATCGGCCACGCTCGGTCGCGTGCTCGAGATCGGCACCGGTTGCGGCTACCAGGCGGCGGTGCTCGCGGAGCTTTCGAAGCAAGTCGTCTCGATCGAGCGCCTGCGCGCGCTGCACGACAAGGCACGCGCGCTGCTCGCGCCACTGCGGCCGGCCAACATGCGGCTCGTGTATGGCGACGGCATGCAAGGGCACGCGCCCAATGCGCCGTACGACAGCATCGTCGCGGCGGCCGGTGGCGACGCATTGCCGCAAGCCTGGCTCGATCAACTCGCAGTCGGCGGCCGGCTGGTCTCACCGGTTCGGCAAGCCGGCTCGCAACGCCAGGTGTTGATGGTGGTCGACCGCACCGAGCAAGGTTTCGAGCAGAACGTGTACGAAGCCGTGCACTTCGTCCCCCTAAAATCGGGCATGGTCGCTGGATGACGTTGGACAAGAAGAACATGCTGATGAATCGCAAATTGATGCGCGCGCTTTTGCTCGCTGCCACGGTGCTGGCGGGCTGCTCGAGCACCCCGAACCATGCGCCGGTCGAAGACCGCAACGCAGTCTCGAAGCCTTCGGTTCAGACGGCGCCGGCCAGTGCCTCGGTTGCTGTCGAAGCTGCCAAGCCGCTGCCCGGTGCCGAGAACAACGGCAAGCCCGGCTATTACACGGTCAAGCCGAGCGACACGCTGATTCGAATCGGCCTCGAGAACGGCCAGAACTGGAAAGACCTGGTCAAGTGGAACGCGCTCGACAACCCGAACATCATCGAGGTCGGTCAGGTGCTGCGCGTCGTGCCGCCGGGCGTCGATCCCAATGCGGCGTCGAGCAAGCCGATCACGAATGCCAAGGTCGAGACCAAGCCGCTCGATGCCAAACCGGCGGGCCCTGCCGCCAGCGTTGCACCGGCTGCCGCCTCGACGATCGCACCGGCGGCTGCGCGTGAAGGCGACGACGATGTCAACTGGGCCTGGCCAGCAGGCGGCCCGGTCATCGCGCCGTTCGACGAGGGCAAGGTCAAGGGACTGGTGATCGGCGGCAAGGCCGGCGACCCGGTCTTGGCCGCGGCCGACGGGCGCGTGGTCTACGCTGGCTCGGGGTTGCGCGGCTACGGCAACCTGATCATCCTCAAGCACAACAACACCTACCTGACCGCATACGCGCACAACCAGACTTTGCTCGTCAAGGAAGACCAGGCCGTGCGCCGCGGCCAGAAGATCGCCGAGATGGGTTCGACCGATGCCGACGGCGTGAAGCTGCACTTCGAGATTCGCAAACAAGGCAAGCCGATCGACCCGGCCAAGCTGCTGCCTCCGCGCTGACGCGGCCGCGCGACCCACCACCATGGCCAGAAAGCGCATTCCGCTCGATGGCCATGCGCCTGATTCGCCGCCGAGTGGCGCAGACGCTTCAGCCCAGGCGCCTGCCGATGCGCCGGTAAACACCGGGCTCGACATCGATCTGCCTGCGGCCGACGACGACACCGATGCGCCTGTTATGCCCGAGCGAGTCAAGCTCGCGGTCGGCGAATCGGAAGTCGGCAATACCTTGCAGACCTACCTGCGAGAAATTCGCCGCGCGCCGCTGCTCACACCACAAGAAGAGTTCGACACCGCGACCCGCGCACGCGCGGGTGATTTCGCGGCGCGCCAGGCGATGATCGAGCACAACCTGCGCCTCGTCGTCAGCATCGCGAAGAACTATCTCGGCCGCGGCCTGCCGATGACCGACCTGATCGAAGAAGGCAACCTCGGCCTGATGCATTCGATCGGCAAATTCGAGCCCGAACGCGGCTTTCGTTTCTCGACCTACGCCTCGTGGTGGGTGCGCCAAAGCATCGAGCGCGCGCTCATGCACCAGTCGCGCCTGGTGCGCCTGCCGGTGCATGTGGTGCGCGAACTCAACCATGTGCTGAAGGCGCGCCGCGTGCTCGAGTCCGAATCGGCCGGCGCTGGCCATGGCGATCGCCCGGTGCGGGTCGAAGACGTGGCCGCGCTGCTCGGCAAGCCGGTCAAAGAAGTCGACGCGCTGCTGAAGTTCGCAGAGCAGCCGACCTCGCTCGATGCGCCGATGGAACGCCACGCTGGCGAAGGCAGCGGCGATTCGGTGCTCGACGGCGTGGCCGACGACGGCGCGACCGACCCGATGAGCCTGACCTTGAGCAACGAGGTCGAGGTGCTGCTCAATCACGGCCTCGACGAGCTCAACGAGCGCGAGCGCGAGGTGATCGCCGGCCGATACGGTCTCGCCGACCGCGAGCCTGAAACGCTCGAAGTGCTGGCCGAGCGGCTCGGGCTGACGCGCGAGCGCATTCGCCAAATCCAGCAGGAGGCCTTGCTCAAATTGCGGCGGCGCATGGCCAAGCAAGGCGTCGACCGCGACTCCATCTTCTGATGGCGGCGCCGACCTTCGCCGAACCGAACCGAACCCATGAAACGCACCGACTTCCGATTCTTCGAGCGCCTGCGCGTGCGCTGGGCCGAAATCGACGCGCAGAAGATCGTCTTCAACGGCCACTACCTGATGTACTTCGACACTGCTGTGGCCGGCTACTGGCGCGCGCTCGCGGTGCCGTATGCACAAACGATGTCGCAGTTGGGCGGCGACCTCTACGTGCGCAAGGCCACGGTCGAGTACGAAGGCTCGGCGCGCTACGACGACGTGCTCGACGTCGGCATGCGCTGCGCCCGCATCGGCAACTCGTCGATCGTGTTCGGCGGTGCGGTCTTCCGGCAAGACCAGTTGCTCGTCAGTGGCGAACTCGTCTATGTGTTCGCCGACCCGGACACGCAGAAGTCGAAACCGGTGCCCGAGCCGCTGCGCGCCACGCTGACTGCGTTCGAGGCAGGTGAAGCGATGGTCGACGTGCGCCTCGGCGGCTGGGACACGCTCGGCCTGCACGCGAGAGCGATCCGCACCGCGGTGTTCATCGAAGAGCAGCAAATCCCGGTCGAGATGGAGTGGGACGAGGCCGATGCGCACTGCCTGCATGCGGTCGCATTCAATCGCTTCGGCCTGCCACTTGCCACCGGCCGGCTGCTGCCGCACGCACCTGGCGTCGCGCGCATCGGTCGCATGGCGTCGATCCAGGCGGTTCGCGGCAGCGGGGTGGGGCGCAAAGTGCTCGACGCACTGATGCAAGCGGCAAAGCTGCGCGGCGATCGCGAAGTGCTTCTGCACGCACAAACCAGCGCCCGGGCCTTCTATGCGCGTGCCGGCTTCGTGCCCACGGGCCCTGTGTTCGACGAAGCTGGCATCGCGCACATCGAAATGACGCGCGCGCTTTGATTGTGCTCAGCCTGACCTCGATCCGCCGAGCCGCCCGGGCGGTGGATGCGAACCGGGCAACAGCGAGCCGTCGACCTCTTCCAACATGCCACCGGCGCCATCGCGCGGCGGCCAATTGGGTATCGATGCACTGCGCAGCAACGCGACCGCGCTGCTCGACCTGAAGCTGCGCTCGAACACATGGGTCATCGGCTGGCGCGCCGATCGCTCGGCGATGACCACGGTCGAGCAACGCGTGCCGTAGCGCTCGTCGGGCGTGCGGATGAATGCGGCTGAGAGCTGGCGTCCAGGCCAGCGGGATGCCGGTTTGCGGCAGCGCATCGTCGCTCGCAATGCTGCGGTCGCCGAGCGCGGCGAACAGCTGCGCGGCGAGCGCGTCGACCGACGCCGCCGATGCCATCGCTTCGCCCACGCGCGACTTCAACGCGACCACCTTCGGCCACGGCGCGTCGAGGCCGGCGTTCGAGAGGCCGTACAAGCCCGGCCCGAGGCGCCGCGGCTGGCCATCGACATTCGATGCCCAGAAACATTCGCCGCGACTGAAATCAGCCGCGATCAGGTTGAAGCCGTTGTGGCCTGAGAGTGCGGTGCGGGTCCAAAAATCAGCGGTAGATTCGCGCGCGGCGAGCCATTCGGAGACGATCAGGCCGCGCGACGGGGCATCGGCCTCTTGCGCGCGACCATCGCGCACGTTCGTCAGCAACGCCATGCGTCCCTGCGCGGTGAGGCCGAGCCAAGTGCCGCCGGATTTCAGGTCGCGCCCGCTGAGCACGGCGGGGGCGCCGAGCGAGGGCGTCCACCAGCCCAGGCGCTCGGTCGGGCGCTCGAAGAACTCGTCGCGGTTCGACGCGATCACCAGCGGAAAGCACGGGTGCTGGTCGATCGCCAGCGCTACGAGGCACATGCGATGAACACTTCGGTGTGACGCGGGCCGGCCAGCAACGGTTGCAACGCAATGGCAGCGCGGTCAATCGCCGCTTCAAGCGCTGCGTTGACGCCGTCGGCTGCGTGCGCCGGATCGACCGCGTAGGTTTCCATCCAGGTTTCATTGGCCGCCGGCACATCGGCACGGCGCATCAGGCGCGCGATCAGCCCGGGGTGCTGCGCGCGCAACTGCGCTTGCAAGGCCTGTGCGGCAGCCTGCACGGCCGCTGTATCGGCCACCCGCACGCGGTAGTAGACGAACAGTTCACGCATCAATCGCGTGGCACGGGGTAGGGCAGCACAGCCGGCCGCAAGGTCGAGCCGTCGACGCGCGCGAGGTGCAGGGTGCCGGTGTCGAGCGCAGCCAGCTTGACCTCGACCAGCGCGGCCGAGCCGGTGCCACCGGGCAGAGCGGCTGCATTGACCACCATGCCGGCCGGCTGGCTCGCGTCGGCGCTTTGAAACACCTCTTGGCCGGCCTCGGCAAGCGCGTCGCATTCAAACAAAAACATGCGCCGCTTGATCGTGCCGCGGTACTGGCTGCGAGCGACGATTTCTTGGCCGGGGTAGCAGCCTTTTTGAAAGTCGACACCACCGATCAACTCGTAGTTCAGCATCTGCGGCACGAATTGATCGACCGTGGCCGCCTCGATCGTCGGGATGCCGGAGCGCACGTCGAGCAAGCGCCACGCATCGGCTGAGAGTTCGGTGGAGGGCGCATCGATCGACACATCGCTTGCCGCTACCACGAGCAGCGCGCGCGTCACGCCGTCGGCGTCGGGCAAGCGCACCAGCGTGCCGCCGGGTGTGGCGCGCACACCCCACGCGGGCGCATCGCCGATCAGCGCCGCAGCGCTCGCGCCGATGGCGCCGCGCACGTGCAACTCGGCGCTCGCATCCGTCAGCTTGCACTGCGCGCGCATCACGAACATCGACAGGCGCTTGAGCGTGGCCGGCAGCACGCTGGCGGCGCAGGCCAGCAGCCAGTTGTCGTCGGCTAGTTTGCAGACGATGAAGCTGGCCTGCAAGCGGCCCTTGGCCGAACAAAAACCGGCCAGGCGCGCGGTGGATGAGTCCATGCCGGCGACGTCGTTCGTCAACTGGCCTTGCAGGAACTTGGCGGCATCGGCGCCACGGGCGCGGATCAGCCCAAGGTGGCGGAGCGGTGCGATGCCGTCGCTGGCGAATGGTGTGTTCATCGCCGATTATCATCACCGCCCATGATTCTTGTGCCCTCGGGGTTTCGGCGCTTTCAATGAAATTCCTGCGTGCTCTCGTGCTGCTGGTGCTGCTGTCGATCGTCGCTCTCGGCGGCGCGGCGTTCTGGTGGCTCAACCAACCGCTGCCGCTCGCCGCGGATTCGGTCGAGGTCTCGGTCGAGCTCGGCACGCCGCCGCGCGAGATCGCGCAGCAGTGGGTTCAGGCCGGCGTGCAAGCGTCGCCGATGCTGCTTTACGAATGGTTTCGCTGGTCGGGGCAGGCACGCAAGATACGCGCGGGCAGCTACGAAATCGGCCGCGCTGTGACGCCAATCGGCTTGCTTAAAAAAATGGTGCGCGGCGATGAAACGCTCGCCGTCGTGCGCCTGATCGATGGCTGGACCTTCCGCCAGTTTCGTGCCGAGCTCGCCAAGGCCGACGCGCTCAAACCGACCACCGCGGCGTTGACCGACGATCAAATCATGGCCACCGTCGGCGCGCCGCCCGGCCAGTCACCCGAAGGCCGTTTTCATCCCGATACCTACGCCTACAGCAAAGGCGCAAGCGACGTCGCGGTGCTCAAGCGCGCCTACCGCGCGATGAGCACGCGGCTCGACGCCGCCTGGCAAGAACGCGTGACCGACACGCCGCTGCGCAGCGCTGACGATGCGCTGGTGCTGGCCTCGATCGTCGAGAAAGAAACCGGTGTCGGCGCCGACCGCGGCAAGGTCGCCGGCGTGTTCGTCAACCGCTTGCGCATCGGTATGCCGCTGCAGACCGACCCGACCGTGATCTACGGCTTGGGCGCCGCCTTCGACGGCAACCTGCGCAAGCGCGACCTGCTTGCCGACACGCCGTACAACACCTACACCCGAGGCGGCCTGCCGCCGACGCCGATCGCGATGCCCGGCAAGGCTGCGCTGCTCGCCGCCGTGCGGCCCGACCCGACGCGAGCGCTGTACTTCGTGGCGCGCGGCGACGGCAGCAGCGAGTTCAGCGAAACGCTGGCCGACCACAATCGGGCAGTGAACCAATTCCAGCGAAAGAAATGACGCAAAAGACGCAAGCGGTGATGGGCGCGCGCTTCATCACGTTTGAAGGCATCGACGGCGCCGGCAAGTCGACCCACATCGAGGCCGTGGTCGCACGCCTGCGTGCGCACGGCGCCACGGTCGTGAGCACGCGCGAGCCGGGCGGAACAAAGTTGGCCGAGCGCGTGCGCGAGATTTTTCTGCACGAATCGGCCGATGTGCTGACCGAAGCCCTGCTCGCGTTTGCCGCACGCCGCGACCACATCCGTACGCTCATCGCACCGGCACTGGCGGCCGGCCACACCGTCGTCTGCGACCGCTTCACCGACGCGAGCTTCGCCTACCAGGGCGGTGGCGGCGGCGCGGTGCCAGCGCAGCTCGAACAGCTCGAAGCGTGGGTGCAAGAAGGCCTGCAGCCCGACCTGACGATCTGGTTCGACCTGCCCGCCGAGCTCGCCGCCGAACGGCGTGCGCAGGCCCGCGCGGCCGATCGCTTCGAGCAGCGCGACCTCGCGTTCTTCGAGCGCGTGCGCGCCGGCTACGCGGCCCGCGCGCACGCCGCGCCCGACCGCTTCGCACGCATCGATGCCGCGCTCGGCCGCGACGCCGTGTGGCGCCAGATCGAGACCGTGTTGAAAGCCCGCGCGTGGTAGGCCCCGACGGCCAACTGCCGCTGCCGTGGCTCGCGCCGCTGTTGCGCCTAACGCTGGCAACGCAACGCGCCCACGCGTTGCTGCTGCACGGCCCGCAGGGCGTGGGCCAGTTCGAGCTGGCGATCGCGTTGGCGCAGGCCTGGCTGTGCGAGGCCGCTGAAGCCGACGTGCAACCGAACTCACGGCCCTGCGGCGTGTGCGCGAGTTGCCGGCTGGTGCAGGCGCATTCGCACCCCGACATGCTGGTGCTGTTGCCCGAGGCATT
>JANLUW010000606.1:0-3336 GCA_031363645.1 Rhizobacter sp.
CACGTCCATGCGCGCCGGCATGGCCTGGTCTGCCTCGATGTCGGCCATGCGCTCAGCCACGCTGCGGGTCACGCAGCCATGCACGGCGAGCACACCGAGAACGAGCACGATCCAAGCTGCGCGCCGGCCCGGCCGCGGCGCCGGGCCGAACAGCACCTTCAGACCGCGAGCCATGCCTTGCGCAATGCAGCGGCCGCCTTCGCCGGGGCCGCGGCCACGTTCAGCGCGATCGCCCCGGCACCGGGCACGGTGTCGGTGTCGGTGTCGGTGTCGGTGTCGGTGGGCAGCATGACGCTCAGCGTGAGCACACGCTGGTCACGTGCGATCAGCCACGGCGCGGATTGCACGGCGCTCAGCACACGCAGGGCGTCGTCGAGCCGGCGCACGCGCCAGCCGGCAATCGCCAGCACTTCGTCACCGGCCGACACGCCTGCCAGCTCGCCGGCACCGCCGCGCAACACGTTGACGACCTTCACGCCGGTCAGCGCACTCTCGCTGACGCGCAGGCCGAGGCGTTGCGCGAGCGTCGCTGCCACGGCGCGCCAGTCGACGCCCGCGGCTTCGAGCAGGCGCTGCAGCGGCAGGTCGTCGGTGCCGTGAACCCAGGCCGCGAGTTCGCCTGCATACGAACGGCCGCCGACCTGCTGCAACACTGCGGCGATCTGCGCTTCGTCGATCGGCCCGCCACCGCTCGCGGCCCAGAGCGCGCGCATCACGTCGTCGAGCGTGCCACGGCCTTCGGCGCGCAGGGTGAGGTCGAGTGCGAGCGCGACCAGCGCGCCCTTGGTGTAGTAGCTGATGGTCGCGTTCGGCGTGTTCTCGTCGGCGCGGTAGTACTTGACCCACGCGTCGAAGCTCGACTGCGACAGGCTCTGCACCTTGCGACCGGGCATCGCCAACACACCGGTGACGGCGCGCGCCACCAGCCGCAAGTAGCGCGCCGTGTCGATCAACCCGGTGCGCAATAAAAACAGGTCGTCGTAGTACGAGGTGAAGCCCTCGAAGAACCAGAGCAGACCGGTGTAGTTTTCACGTGTGTAGTCATAACGCGCGAACTCGGCGGGCCGCAGTCGTTTGACGTTCCAGGTGTGGAAATACTCGTGGCTGATCAGGCCGAGCAGGTTGACATAGCCATCGGTGGTTTCGGGCTTGCCGATCGAGGGCATGTCGCGCCGCGGCGAGATCAGCGCGGTGCTGGCGCGGTGCTCCAAGCCACCGTGGCCTTCTTCGACGAGGTTGTGCAGGAACACGTAGCGCTTGAACGGCGGCGTTTTCTTGCCGTGCCAGAACGCGATCTGCGCCTCGCAGATGCGCTTCGCATCGGCCAGCAATCTGGCACCGTCGAAGTCGGGCAGCGCCCCGGCCACCACGTACTCGTGCGACACGCCGTGCGCCTCGAAACGGCCGCGCCAGAAGCGGCCGAGTTCGACCGGGTGGTCGACGAGTTCGTCGTAGTCGGCCGCCTCGTACACGCCGCGCCCGGCCGCGTCGACCTTGACCGGCGACAGTGCAGTCGCGATCTGCCAGCCGGCCGGCAGCGCCCGCAGCTCGACGCGGTGCGGTTCGGCTTCGCGTCCTTCGACCCGCAGGAACACCGAGGTGCCGTTGAAGAAGCCGCGTTGGGCGTCGACGAACGCAGCCCGCACGGAGGTGTCGAACGCGTAGACGAGATAGGTCACGGTCAAGGCGCCGCGACCTTCGCAACGCGCCTGCCAGGTCGCCTTGTCGAGTTGCTCCAAAGGCACCGCACGCTTGCCTTGCTGTGCCTCGACCGCCGACAGGTGGCGCGCGAATTCGCGCACCAGGTAGCTGCCGGGAATCCACGCCGGCAGGCCCAATCGCTGCACGCTGCCCGGCTTGTCGATGCGCAGCGTGACGCGCAACAAGTGCGCATGCGCCGACGCTATTTCAACTTTGTAATGAATCATCGGAGCGAACGTTCAACTGCCTGCCGCACCCAGCAAGCAGCACAGGCTCGCCACGGCGGTCAGGCGAAAGCGCAGGGTCAGCCAAGCGGCGGCGCCCTGCACGGGATAGACCTTGCGGTCGACGAGGTAGCAGGCGACGAGCATCACGCCGTGGATCACGAGGCCGGCATTTGCCTGCATCAGCAGCGCGACGCACGCCACGAGCGCCGGCACGACACCCCAGACGAACAGGCGTGCGGCGGGCACCGGCTGGCGAAACGCGAAGCCCCAGTGGATGCCGCCGAGGAACGCGATCACCACCGCGGCATAGGCCGACAGCGCGGTGGCCGCGAGGCCGCGCGCGTCGGCCCGCACGAACCAGATCGCCGCCGCGCCGAGCACGAAGGGCAGCAGCGCGAGCGCGCCGAGGCGCTCGGCGGTCGAATTCGGCGTGGGTGTCGGTTCGGAGGTCGGAACGGGCGCAGACAAGCGGTTCAACCCTTGCCGACCCGGCTCGCCAGCAGCCGCTTCTCGACCTCCTCGGGCGGCAGCGCACCGGGGACGCGCTTGCCGTCTTCGAACACGAGCGCAGGCGTGCCGTTGACACGGTATTTCTTGGCCATCGCGACATTGCGCTGCAGCACCGAGGTGTCGCAATTGCCCATGCTGCGCGGCGCGGCTTCGCCTTTGATCATCCAGTCGCGCCACGCCACGCTGCTGTCTTTGGCGCACCAGATGTTGCGTGCCTTGTCGGACGAGTCACCACCCAAAATCGGCAGCAAGAAGGTGTAGACGGTCACGTTCTTGACCTGCTGCATCTCGGTCTCGAACTTCTTGCAGTAGCCGCAGTTCGGGTCGGCAAACACCACCAGCTTGCGCGCGCCGGTGCCCTGCTTCCAGACGATCGCGTCTTTGAGCGGGAGCGCGGCGAAATCGATCGCGGTGATCTTGTCGAGGCGCGCCTGGGTGACGTCGGCGCGCGTCTTGGTGTCGATGATGTTGCCCTGGATCACGTTGTCACCGCGCTCGTCGGTGTAGACGATCTCGGTGCCGATGCGCACTTCATACAGGCCCGGGATCGGCGTCTTGTTGATCTCGTCGATCTTCGGAAAATCGGGCATGCGCTCGGCCAGGTTCTTGCGGATCAGCGCCTCTTGCGGCGGTGGCGCGGTTGGCGAGGCTTGCGAGGCTGGCGACGCTTGCACGGCTTGCGGCGCTTGGGCAAAAGCCGGATGGCCGAGGGTCAGGCCGAGCGCGAGCATCAACATCGGCGCGGGGGTCGAGCACAGCAGGTTTTTCATGGCCGTCCTTTGGGAGTTCGTTCAGGAGTTGAGTGCACGCGCGGTCAGCCAGCGCTTGATCGGAGAGAGCTTGTTCACCAGAGTCAAGCCGCGGTTGCGAAGTTCCCGCGCGGCGGGCGCGTCGTCGG
>JANLUW010000635.1:0-8127 GCA_031363645.1 Rhizobacter sp.
GCAGATAGTTTTCCAAGCCCACCTTGCCGACCAGATCGATCTGGGTTTCCAGAAAGTCGATGTGCTCTTCGGTGTCGTCAAGAATGTGCTGCAGCAGGTCGCGCGAACCGTAGTCGCGCACCTGCTCGCAGTACGCGATGCCGTCTTTGATGGTTGCCTGCGCGCCGGTCTCCGACTGCAAGTCGCAGCTCAACACCTCGGGCACGTTTTCGCCGACGTGCAGCTTGCCGAGGTCTTGCAGATTCGGCAGGCCGTCGAGCATGAAGATGCGGTCCATCAGCTTGTCGGCGTGCTTCATCTCGCTGATCGATTCTTCGTATTCTTTCTTCGGCAAACTTGTCGAAACCCCAGTGCTTGAGCATGCGGTAGTGCAGAAAGTACTGGTTGATCGCGGTCAGGTCGTTCTTGAGCTGAGCGTTCAGGTGGACCATGACTTGCGGTTCGCTTTTCATGGGTGGGCTCCAAATGGCGTGCGGATGTCGTCGCGCGCTTCAAACCAGCGCGCAGCCTCGCGGCGCGTGTGCGCGGCGGCAGGCCGGATTGTGGAACGACATCGGTGTCATCGGGTTCATCGGGGCACGCACCAACTCTGGAAAAAAGCGAGGCAATCTTTCTTCGTACACACACAACTAACCTTTATGATTGCAAATCGTTCGCATTAACAGTCCGGCCTGAAAGCCCTCAGATTTGGTGTGCTCAAACAGGGAAAATTAGGTGCTGAACCGCAGATCGTTGGCGTGGGTAATGGGTGTGTCGGGTGTGTTGGGCGCGGCTTTGCTGAGCGCCTGCGGTGGAGGCGGCACATCGGTCACCGAGGCAAGTGTGCCGATCGCATCGGCGCTGTCGGCGCAGGCCGCGCTCGGCGAAAAAATCTTTGCCGACGTGTCGCTCTCGGTCTCGGGCAAGCAGGCGTGCGCGAGCTGCCACAGCGCTGCGAACGCGCATGCGCCTGCCAACAACCTCGCGCTGCAACTCGGTGGCGCGCTGCTCGATCAACAGGGCCGGCGCATGGCACCGGCTATCAACTACCTGTCGACCAACACAGGATTCTTTTTCGCCGCCGACGGCACGCCCACCGGCGGGTTTTTCTGGGACGGCCGCGCCGCCTCCCTGCTGGAGCAGGCCGGCGAGCCCTTCGTCAACACGTTCGAGATGGCGAACGCGAACGTCGCCGAGGTGATCGACAAACTCTCGCGCGCCACCTACGCCGCCGAGTTCAAGGCCACGTTCGGTGCCGACATCTTCACGCGGCCCGACGACGCGATGGCGCGCGTCAAGCTCGCACTGTCGCAGTACGAAAAAGAAGACACCGAGTTCCGCGCTTTCTCGAGCAAGTACGACGAATTTTTGCGCGGCAAGGTGGCGCTGTCGGCGCAAGAAGTTCGCGGCCTCGCGCTCTTCAACAACCCGACCAAGGGCAACTGCATCGGCTGCCACCCGTCGGGCAAGAACGCCGACGGCACGTTCCCGCTGTTCACCGACTCCAGCTACGACAACCTCGGCGTGCCCCGCAACTCGGCCATCGCACGCAACGACGACCCGGCGTATTACGACTTGGGTCTGTGCGAGCGCGCCGATCTGGCGAGCCGCACCGACCTCTGCGGTGCGTTCAAGGTGCCCTCGCTCCGCAACGTTTCGCAGCGCCACGCGTTCTTTCACAACGGCCGCTTCGTCACGCTCAAAGAAGTGGTCACGTTTTACGTGCAGCGCGACACCCACCCCGAAAAGTGGTACCCGGCGAACGCCGACGGCAGCGTGAAGAAGTTCGACGACCTGCCGCTGCAGCACCACGCCAACGTCAACACCACCGAGGTGCCCTACAACCGCCGGCCCGGCGACGCGCCAGCGCTCAGCGACGCCGAAGTCGACGACGTGATCGTATTCCTGGGCACGTTGAACGACGGCTACAAGCCCTGACCAAAACCGCCCTCCCAAACACAACAACCACGACACCCGGGAACCACCACCATGAGCTTGAACCGACCGCGCACCCTGCCCGCGAAAACACTTTTGGTCACCTCGCTCGCGCTCGTTGCGAACGGTGCGTTCGCGCAATCCGCCACTGAGCTCGAGCTCGCACGTCGGCTCGACCAGCTCGCGACCGAGCTGGCCGCAGTGAAGGCGCAACTCGTACAAATGCAGCAAACACAAGCCGCCACGCTTGCCGTGGTGCCCGCCGCGCCGATGGCGCAAGCCGCACCCGCCACGAGCGGCACCGCGCACGTGGCCGCAACGCCGAGCGCACCCGCTTACTCCGCCTCGCTGATCGGCCCTGGCACCGTGCTCACGAGCTACGGCGAGATCAACTACAACCGGCCGACGCGCCAGAACCAGAACACGCAAGTCGATCTGCGCCGCTTCGTGCTCGGCTACCAGCACCGCTTCAGCGAGAAGACCAAGGTCGTGACCGAGCTCGAAGTCGAGCACGCGGTCTCATCGGCTGGCGACCCCGGTGAAGTGGCCGTCGAGCAGGCCTACATCGAGCATCAAGTCACACCCATGTTCTCGGTGCGCGCCGGCCTGTTCCTGATTCCGGCGGGCCTGATCAACGAGAACCACGAACCGACCGCGTTCTACGGCGTCGAGCGCAACTTCGTCGAGACCGCGATCATCCCGAGCACTTGGCGCGAAGGTGGCTTGCAGCTCGTCGGCAACTTCGACAACGGCTTGACGGTGCAAGGCGGCGTGACGACCAGCTTCAACCTCAACAAGTGGGACGCGGCCTCGACCGACGGCAAGGAATCGCCGCTCGGCTCGATCCACCAGGAACTTGCGCTCGCGAAGGGCCACGACCTGGCCGTGTTCGGCGCGGTCAACTGGCGCGGCATCCCCGGCCTGCTGGTCGGCGGCTCGTTGTTTACCGGACAGGCGACGCAGGCGCAAGCGGTCGACAAAGCGCGCATCACGCTCTGGGACATCCACGCACGCTGGGCGCCCGGCCGCTGGGACTTTTCGACCGTCTACTCGCGCGGCACGATCTCGAACACCGCGACGCTCAACGCGGCGTTGGTCGGCAACCCGACGCTGATTCCGAAGTCGTTCGACGGCGTTTACGTGCAGGGCGCGTACAAGGTTTGGTCGAACGAAGACTACGCACTTTCGCCGTTCGCGCGCTGGGAACAGTTCAACACCGCGAAGGCGTATGCCGATCTCGGCGCCGGCTTGACGCCGGAGTCGGGTCGGGCCGAGCGCGTCGTCACGGTGGGCGCGAACCTGCTGGTCGGGCAGGGCGTCGTGCTCAAGGCCGATTACCAGCGCTTTCGCGAGAACGCCGACCTGAACCGTTTCAACCTCGGTGTGGGCTGGAGCTTCTGATGCGCGTGGTGCTGGCGGCGTCGGTTCTCGTTGCGGCTGCCGCGCCGACCAGCGCGTTCGCGGTCGAATACCTGAGCGCCGAGCAGGCCGCGAAATTGATGTTCCCCGACGCCGATGCGTTCGAGGCACGCACCGTCACGCTCGATGCCGCGCAGCTTCAACAGTTAGACGCCCAAGGCGTGCGCGGCCGCTCGGCCAACTGGCCAGTGCGGGCCGCGAAGCGCGCCGGTGCGACGCTCGGCTTCGTTGTCACCGATGAGGTGATCGGCAAGGTGGAGTTGATCGGTTATGCGGTGGGCATCGCGCTCGACGGCAGCATCAAGCAAATCGAGGTCCTGTCGTACCGCGAGAGCCACGGCTTCGAGATTCGCTTGCCGGCGTGGCGCAAACAGTTCGTCGGCAAGGCGAACGTATCGACGCTGCGGATCGGCGATGACATCGCCAACATCAGCGGCGCGACGCTGAGCTGCAACCACGTGACCGACGGCGTGCGGCGCATCGTGGCCGTCGTCGCACTCGCGCGGCGCAACGGCGCGTTGGCGTGAGCCTTTGAACACGCGCGTCGACGCATCGGCCACGTGGCTGCGGCGCGCGCAGCCGCTGCTCGGCACGCTGGTTGAAGTCGGCGTGCAGCGCGCGGGCGTGAGCACGCATGTATCGCTCAGCGCAGGTTTCGATGCGGTGCGCGAGGTGCAGGCGTGCCTGTCACGCTTCGAGGCCGACAGCGACCTCGCCCGGTTTCACGCGCTGCGCCGTGGTGAGTGGATGGCGATGCGCCCGGCCACGCAGCAGGTGTTGACAGCGGCGCGCGGGCTCCAAGACGCCAGCGACGGCGCGTTCGACATCAGCCTCGGCACCGCACCCGACGGTTGGCGCTGCGAGGGCAACCGCCTGCACAAGCTCGACGACGCGGTGCGCCTCGACCTCGGCGGCATCGGCAAGGGCCATGCGGTCGACTGCGCAGTGGCGGCGTTGATCGCACACGGCTGCGCATCGGGCTGGGTCAATGCCGGCGGCGACCTGCGAGCATTCGGCGATGCGGAGTTGCCGATCCAGCTGCGCGACGAACGCATCGGCGGAACGCGGCCGTTCGCATCGCTGCGCGACGGCGCCTTCGCGACCAGCCACAGCGGCCGCCACAGCCGCTCGCAACTCACGGCCGGCGCGGGCCGCCGCCCGGTGCGCGCGCACGTCAGCGTCGCCGCGCCGCTCTGTCTCTGGGCCGACGCGCTGACCAAGGTGGTCGCGATCAACGGCGACAATGCGCACCCGCTGCTCGCTCGCTTCGGTGCGCAGGCGTGGCTTCATCTTTGAAGACACGCTGAACTCCGCCGCACCCTCACCCGTGCTCAAACCCGCACTCGCATGGTTCGCCCGCCCCACCCCGCCACCCATCACCACGCGCACCGGCTCGTCCGCTGGCAGCGCCTAACGTTGTACCTGAGCGGCGCTTGCCTGCTGCTGACCGGCGCGGCGTGGTTGGCGTTGCACTACAGCATCGGCGGCGGTGCGGGCGAGCTGCCGCACCCGCTCGAAGTCTGGGCGCTGCGACTGCACGGGCTGCTCGCGTTCGGCGGCGTGTTCGTGCTGGGCGTGCTCGCCGCGGCGCACATCCCGCAAGGCTGGCGCCTGAGCCGGCGTCGGCGTTGGGAGGGCCAGCGCAGCTCGGGCGTTTTGCTGTGCGCGATCGGCGCGCTGCTGGTGCTCAGCGGCTACGCGCTGTACTACTTCGCCCCCGAATCGGTTCGGCCGGCGCTCGGGTGGGCGCATGCGTTCGTCGGCTTGACGATGGCGGTGCTGATCGCGAGCCACCGCCGCGGCGTTTGAGAATGGGCTGCCTTCGCTCTGGGAGCGGATTGGGTTGAAGGCCTTTTACACGCGACACCAGAAGGCCAACGGCGCCCCGTCGAAACTTCCGGTTCAAATGAGAGACAATCTCATTTGCATGTGCCTGTACATGCGAACGGACTTTCCGCCTCGACGACCATGCTGCTGAACGAACTGCCCAACGGCGCGCGCGCCACGGTGATCCGCGTCGTGTCGACCGCTGCCGATGTCGATGCCGTCGCTCTGCGCAGGCTCGCTGAGCTCGGTTTCATCCCCGGTGAGCCGGTGCAGTTGCTGCGCCGCGGCCCCGGTGGCCGAGAACCGCTGGCGGTGCTGATCGGCGACACGATGTTCGGCTTGCGGCTGCTCGAGGCGCAATGTGTGGAAGTCAGCATCGAAGCCAGCGCCAGAGCGCGAGCCGCCTGACCGCACGCCCAGAGATCACCATGTCCCAAGCCCTGAACCCTGCCGACACGATCTGGAGCGTCGCGCTCGTCGGCAACCCAAACTGCGGCAAGACGGCACTCTTCAACCTGCTGACCGGCGCGCGCCAGAAGGTCGCCAACTACGCCGGCGTCACGGTCGAGCGCAAGGTCGGCACGACCAAGCTGCACAACGGACAAAGCGTTTCGGTGATCGATTTGCCTGGCGCCTACAGCCTGACGCCGGCCACGCCCGACGAGCAGGTCACGCTCGACGTGATCGAAGGCCGGCGCCGCGGTGAGGACGCGCCTGACGCCGTCGTCGCTGTCGTCGATGCGACCAACCTGCGCATGAACCTGCGGCTGGTGCTCGAACTCAAGCGCCTCGGCCGGCCGATGATGGTGGCGCTCAACATGGCCGACATGGCGCGCGCGCAGGGCCTGAACATCGATGTGGCCAAGCTGAGTGCCGAACTCGGCTGCCCTGTCGTCGAGACCGTGGCGGTCAAGCACGACGGCCACGCGCAACTGCTTGCGCTGATGGAACGCGAGTTTGCCGCCGCGCGGCCCGCGCCGGTGACCACCGATGCGTTCGCACCGAGTTCGCCGGCCGAATTGCAGCGCGAGGTGCGGCGCATTTTGGCGATCGTCGAGCCCGGCATCACGACCGAGTTCGCGAACGCAAAGCGCTTTCACCACCGGCTCGATGCCGTCGTGATGCACCCGGTCTGGGGCCTCGCGATCCTGGCGGCCGTGCTGTTCCTGATCTTCCAGGCCGTGTTCTCGTGGGCCAACGTGCCGATGGACGCGATCAAGGCCGCCATGGCCTGGGCGGGCGAGTGGACGACCGCCCACATGGCCGACGGCCCGCTGCGCTCGCTGCTGGTCGACGGCGTGATTGCGGGCCTCGGCAGCGTGATCGTATTCCTGCCGCAGATCTTGATCCTGTTCTTCTTCATCCTGATTCTCGAAGACTCGGGCTACCTGCCGCGCGCCGCGTTCTTGCTCGACAACTTGATGGGCAAGGTGGGCCTCTCGGGCCGCGCGTTCATCCCGCTGCTCTCGAGCTTCGCGTGTGCGATCCCCGGGATCATGGCCACGCGCACGATCGCGAACTGGAAAGACCGGCTCGCCACCATCATGATCGCGCCGCTGATGACCTGCTCGGCGCGGCTGCCGGTCTACGCGCTGCTGATCGGCGCCTTCGTGCCGAACCGCGGCGTCGGCATCTTCAACCTGCGCGGGCTCACGCTGTTCGGCCTGTACGTGGCCGGCGTCGTCTCGGCGATGGGCGTGGCGTGGGTGTTCAAGCGCGTCTGGATCAAGAGCCGCTACCAGCCGCTGATGCTCGAGCTGCCGCCGTACCGCATGCCCGGCGCGCGCAACCTCGTGCTCGGCTTGATCGAACGCGCGCACATCTTTCTGGCGCGCGTCGGCGGCATCATCTTCGCGTTGATGGTGATCTTGTGGTTCCTCTCGAGCTACCCCGCGCCGCCGCTTGGGGCGACAGGCCCGGCGATTCAGTACAGCATCGCCGGCTGGCTCGGCCAGGCGCTGCAGCACGTGTTCGCGCCGATCGGTTTTAATTGGCAGATCTCGATCGCGCTGGTGCCCGGGCTGGCCGCGCGTGAAGTGGCGGTCGGTGCGCTCGGCACGGTGTATTCGATGTCGGCAGCCGGCGGTGAAGTGGCCAATGCGCTCTCGCCCGTGATCGCCAAAGGCTGGTCGCTCGCGACGGCGTATTCGCTGCTCGCCTGGTACGTGTTCGCGCCGCAGTGCATCTCGACGCTGGCGGTCGTCAAGCGCGAAACCAATTCGTGGCGTTATCCGTTGCTGATGGCCTTCTACCTGTTCGTGCTCGCGTACGCGGCCGCGTTCGTGACCTACCGCGTCACCGTGGCGCTCGGAGGCGGCTGACCATGCAGACCCTGATCGTCGCCCTGCTCGTGATCGGCTGTTCGACCTACGCCGCGTGGACGCTGATGCCGGCCGCCGCGCGCCGTGCGATCGCGTCGATGTTGCTGAAGCTGCCGCTGCCCGACGCGTTCGCCACGAAGATGCGCAAGGCTGCGACCGTGACGTCGGGGTGCGGTTGCGATGGCTGCGATCACGCACCCGCGAAGAAAGCCGCACCGCAAGTGGTCACCTTCCACCCGCGCCCACCGCGCTGAGTCAACCCTTCGGCGCGATGCCCATCGCCTTGTCGCCCAGCCCCATCGGCAGCGGGAAATTGATCGTCTCCGCGACACCCGGAATGCTGCGCACCGTCACCGCACCCAAAGCGCGCAACTGCGCGATCACCTGGCGCACCAAAATCTCGGGCGCCGACGCGCCCGCGGTCAAGCCCACGCTGCGCTTGCCCTCGAACCACTCGGGCCGCAGGTCATCCGGCGAGTCGACCATGTAGGCCTCGGTGCCGAGCCGCTGCGCGAGTTCGCGCAGGCGGTTGCTGTTCGAGCTGGTCGGGCTGCCGACGACGATCACGATGTCGACCTTCGGCGCGAGCACCTTGACGGCATCCTGCCGATTTTGCGTGGCGTAGCAGATGTCTTGCTGCTTCGGT
>JANLUW010000019.1:0-4680 GCA_031363645.1 Rhizobacter sp.
GCCGAGCAAGGAGATCAAGGTCGAGGCCGTGCGCACCGCAGTGAGCTTCGCGCAGACCACCTCGGCGCGTGGCCGCGTCAAGGTCGTCGTGCTGTACCCGGCCGAACGCATGAACGCCGTCTCGGCCAACACCTTGCTCAAGACACTCGAAGAGCCGCCCGGCAACGCGCGGTTCTTGCTCGGCTGCGCTGCGCCCGATGCGTTGCTGCCGACGATTCGCAGCCGTTGCCAAAGCGTGCCGATGGCGGTGCCGCCGGTCGAACTTGCAACCGCGTGGCTCGCAGGGCAGGGCGTCGCCGAACCGGCCGTGATGCTCGCCGCCGCCGGCGGTCAGCCTCAAGAGGCGCTCGAATGGACGAAGCAGGGCATCGACGCGGCACTCTGGCTGCGCCTGCCCACGCTGGTGGCGCAAGGCCTGTCGGCGTCGGTGGGCGGGTGGCCGCTGGCGCGCGTCGTCGAGGCGTTGCAGAAGCTTTGCCACGACGCTGCGTGCATCGCCGCCGGCGCGGCGCCGCGTTATTTCCCGGCGGCCTCGATCCGTGCGGGCGCGCAGCCGGCGGCGCTGGCCGCGTGGATGCGTGAACTCAACCGTGTCGCTCGCCATGCCGAGCACCCGTGGAACGCCGGGTTGATGGTCGAGTCTTTGGTGCAGCAAGGGCAGCGAGCGCTGGCGGTCGGCGCGAGCCCGGCCGGTGTGAGGCCAGCGAGTGCAAAACGGAGCGGTTCGGTACACTCCAGCGCATGAGCGAAGCTTCTCCGCCGCGAACCGTTCCTTCTGCCTTGACACCTGCCAGCGGTCACAGCACGGCACGGCCGAGCGTGATCCAACTCGTGTTCCGCGAGAAGGGCGCACTGTACGCGGCCTACATGCCGGTGTTCACCGATGGTGGCCTTTTCGTGCCCACCACGCGCGAGTACAAGCTCGGCGAAGACATCTACCTGCTGCTCTCGCTCCCCGACGACCCGCAACGCTATCCGGTGGCCGGCAAAGTCGGTTGGGTCACGCCAGCGAACGCGTCGGGTGGTCGCACGCAAGGCGTTGGCGTGCGCTTTCCGGGCGACGAAAAAACGCGCGTGCTCAAGCTCAAGATCGAAGAGGTGCTCGGCACTTCGATCTCATCGGCCAAGCCGACACAAACCATCTGAATGCGCCTTGGCGCGGTCTGCGCCAGGCATCCGAGCGCAAGCACATGTACGTCGATTCCCACTGTCACCTGAGTTTTCCGGAACTGCGCGCGCGTCTGCCGGAGATTCGCGCTGAGATGGCCGCCGCGAGGGTCGACCGCGCGCTGTGCATCTGCATCACGCTCGAAGAGTTCGACGACGTGCACGCGCTCGCAACTGCCTACGACAACTTCTGGTGCAGCGCCGGCGTGCACCCCGACAACGAGGGCGTGCTCGAACCGACGCTCCAAGATTTGCTGGCGCTGGCCGCCAAACCGCGCGTCGTCGCGATCGGCGAAACCGGGCTCGACTACTTCCGGCTCAACGGCCGCAGCATCGGCGAGATGGAATGGCAGCGCGAGCGCTTTCGCGTGCACATTCGCGCGTCGCGCCAGACCGGGCTGCCGCTGGTCGTGCACACGCGCAGCGCGTCCGACGACACGCTGGCGATCCTGCGAGAAGAAGGCGCTGAGAACGGCGTGTTCCATTGCTTCACCGAGACCGACGCGGTGGCTCGCGCCGCGCTCGACCTCGGCTTCTGCATCTCGTTCTCCGGCATCCTGACCTTCAAGACCGCGCAGGCACTGCGCGACGTGGCCGCGTTCATCCCGCTCGACCGCTGCCTGATCGAAACCGACAGCCCGTACCTCGCGCCCATGCCGCACCGCGGCAAGACCAACAACCCGGCCTACGTGCCCTTCGTCGCGCAACAAATCGCAGCGCTGAAGGGCGTACCTGTCGAAGCGATCGCCGCTGCGACCACCGCCAATTTTGAGCGGCTGTTCAAGTTGCCGCCACTGCCGAACCGAGCTTGAATCATAATGACAAAATACTTTAGAAAACTCGCCTATACCTCTGCTGCAGTTGCTGTTTTTTCTGCGAACGCCGGATCGTTCGAGGATTTTTTCGTCGCCATCAAGAACGACAACGTGAGCAATCTGGCCGGCCTGCTCGAGCGCGGCTTCGACCCGAACACGCGCGATCCGAAAGGCCAGCCCGGCCTGACCATCGCCGTGACGGAACGCTCGGTCAAGACCGTCAAGTTGTTGCTCACACAAGCGACGATCGACGTCAATGCGCTCAACAGCGCCGGTGAATCGCCACTGATGATGGCCGCGTTGAAGGGCGACGCGACCGGCGTGAAGCTGCTGCTCGACAGCGGCGCCAAGTTGAATCAGCCCGGCTGGTCAGCGCTGCACTACGCCGCGACCGGGCCCGAGCCCAAGGTCGTGCAGCTGCTGATCGAGCGCGGCGCCGAGGTCGAGGCCGAGTCACCGAACGGCAGCACGCCCTTGATGATGGCGGCGCAGTACGGCAGTGAAGACAGCGTGAACCTGCTGCTGGCACGCGGCGCAGACGTGAACCGACGCAACGAAAAGTCGCTCCGCGCCATCGACTTCGCCAAACTCTCGGGCCGCGAGCCGTTGGTCAAGCGCCTCGAACAAGCGACCGCGCCGCGTTAGGCTCCGACGCACTCGGCCGTCGCGCCCGACGCGCCATGTAAGGGAACGGCTGACGCTCGCTTTGGGCCGCCGCCCACTGTGGCGCAAGGCCTTGCAGTCCTAGAGTTCACCGCAATCACCCACCAAGGATTGCCATGATGAATGCCAAGCAAATCGAATCGAATCCGTTCGCATTGATGGTGGACCCCGACGCCATCTTAGCCGCCATGGCCAGCTCCGATCGGCTTGCCCGGCTCACGCGCCGCATCTGGCGTCCGCTCGACAATCCGCTGATCGCCTGCGCCGACGACGGGGCCGTTGCGTTCGACACGTCGTTGGAAGCGGTATCGGCGCAGGACGAAGCTGCGGCGTGAGGCGCTTCGCCATCGATCTTAAATGATCGACAATGTATAAACTATCAACAGAGTATCTCGGCGACTTGTCCACATAATGTGCGACACTATAGCAAGTTGTCCACAGGTACCCAATTCTGAGTAAAGCGCGCCGAGTTTGAGACGCTTGTTCCTGAAAAGCCGCATTGGGGGATCGGGGGGCGAAGGCCCCCATTAGCGGCGTGCAGCCGCGGGCCAGAATCGTCCCCGGCGTCCGCCGCAGGCGGTAAGCTGGCCCGGCTGTCTTCCCCCACCTACACGCCCACCCGGTGCTTGAGCGGCCCTAGGCCGCGCGATGGCAGCAGGGGCAGGGGGTGGCATAGGGGCGGGCCCGCACACGCGCAGCGGGCGCGCGCTCGTCCCCGGTGCGATACCCCCGCCCGACGACCCCCACCACGACCCCCATCCGCCATTTCACAATGCGAGACGTGAGGATCGGTGAGACTTGCAGGCCGCAAACCCGCTGCGGCCCGCGCCACCATTGACGGTTACATTTGCCGCCGGCTGGCGTTGCCCTTGGGCTTGTCTCAGTACTATCAAAGCGCCAGTGATCCTACAAGCATCCTGAAGTGCTACCATCCTCGCACCACAAACGAAGGAAGCACAATGGCCGCTCTCAACATCCGCATGCCCGATCCTCTCAAGGTCGAGGCTGCTATGTACGCCGACGGCCTCGGGTTATCGCTGAATTCGCTGCTCTTGGTCGCGCTGCGTGAGTACCTCGACGCCCGCGCTCAGGGGGTTGTGTCGGGCCGGCCGACCGACAGTCTGGCCGCCGTTGATCCCAAGCTTGCTCGGGTCGATTGGTCGATGTTCCCGAAGCGTGGTCCGGGCGCCAATTGCTTGTGCGGTTCGCGCAAGCCCTTTGCCGCCTGCCACGGCCGGTGATTGGCGTTCACGGCCGATCGTCCGGGGCATCCCAGCGGGGCGGATGTAGCCGAGGTAGATCAGCCAGCAACGCAGGGAATCCGAGGGCTGGTAGGGGGGCTGCGGGTTCGTTCGCGGCGGCGTGGGCGTTGGCATGGGAAAGACTCCTTTTTGGGGTGGAATGCGGGGCGTTGGCCGACCCGAAGGAACCGATCGTCAGCAGGTGCTCGACCTGGCCTGAGAGCTCGTCGGCTTGCCGCTTCAAGCTGGCGACATAGCCGGCCATCAACGCGGCGTCGTTCGTGGCTTGCGCGGCGACCGCCGACCGACCCCAGCGAGTCAGCCAGAAGACCGCGAGGCAGACGTGACGCGGGGCGTAGCCGGTGGCGTTGTAGCGGTGGATCGAGCGCACGCTCAGGCCGAGCACACGGGCCACCCGAGCCGCTGGCGGTTGACATAAATCGTCCATCATCGTGTGCCAATACGGCAGATGCAGCGGGGCGTGCTCGATGCTGAAAAGCTGCGGCGTCATGGGTGGATGCCTGCGGCCGACCGACCGTCGATGATCGACAATGTATATTATGTAAACTAAGTTAAGTAAAGGCGAAGGACTTTTGCAGACATCAGCCAAGGCCCCGGCTAGGATGCGACACGCTTTCAAAGGATCGCAGCCATGACAAGCTCTGAATTCGTCACTGTTTTCAACTACAGCCAGTACGAGCTCGGCTCGGATGTCCCGGCCGTTTCCACCTTCAAGGCCACGCGCGAAACCATCGTGACGGAACTCAGGCGTGAGGTGATGGAAGGCACGGGCG
>JANLUW010000047.1:0-11738 GCA_031363645.1 Rhizobacter sp.
TCGTTGGTGAGGTCGGTGTTCGATTCTTCGAGCGAGCCGGCCTGCAGCGCGCCGATGTTGCCGCTGCTCGGCGTGCCGACCGTCGGGTCGCCCGAGGCGTAGCTGCGTGCCCACAGGTTGCCGCCCAACGGGCTCAGGCCCTGCGGGTTGCGGAAGGTCGCAAGTTCGAGTTGGCCGGCCGGCTTCGATTGGCCGTTCGAGTAGGTCGCCATGACCACGCCGCTCTTTTCGATAACCACGCTGACGAGTTGGCCCGCGGCATAGCCGTCCTGCGCCATGCTGGTCACGCCGAAGCCAGAGCCGTATTGGGTCGCACCGGTGAGGTCGAGCGCGACGCCGGTGATCGGTAACGTGGTGCCGCCGGTCGCGTTGGTCGTGGACGGCACATCGAACGGCACGGTGCCGAGCGGCGCGGTCGGCTTGCCGCCGTTGGCCGGGAACGTGATCGTCGTCACCGGCAACGGCTTGCCCGCACCGTCGACCTTGACGGAGGTGCCGTTGGCAGTAGCGTAGACGTTCCATGTGTCGGTCGCCGACTTCTGGAAGTAGTAGGTCAGCGCCACGTCCTGGCCCTTGGCGTCGAACACCTTCACCGAGGTCGCGTCGTTGTAGGTCTTGGCGTCGCTGAAGTCGATCAACGGCGCTGCGAGCGGCAGGGTCGTGCCTTTGCGCGCGTCGAGGTTCATCTCGACGGTGACCTTGCCGGTCGGGTTCGGCGCGACGCCGCCGGTCGGCAGTTGCAGCGGCACGGCCGCGCCGGGCTGGATCGTGCCGTCTTTCGAGGCCGGGTAGCCGACGAGTTTGAGGCCGACGTTGGTGGTGATGAAGCCGTCCTTGTTTTGCTGGAACTGGCCGTTGCGCGTGTAGAGCGTCTGGCCACTCGGGTTTTGCACCTCGAAGAAACCGTTGCCGTTGATCGCGAGATCGAGCGGGTTGTCGGTGGTGGTGATGTTGCCTTGGGTGAATTGCTGCGAAACCGCCTGCAGGTTCACGCCGATGCCGATGCTGGTGTTGCTGATCGCACTCGCATACATGTCGCCGAACTCGGCGCGCGATTCTTTCGCGCCGATGGTGTTGGCGTTGGCCACGTTGTTGCCGATGACCTCGAGGTTTTTGCTCGCTGCATTGAGACCCGAGAGACCTTGCTGGAAGCCCATGATGTTCCTTCGTTGCTTCGTGATTGAAGTGCGCGTCGGCCGATCAGTTGATCGCGACGACCGTGCTGTAGTCGACGGTGCCGGCCCGGTTCAGCTGCAGCTGCAGCGTGCTGCCCGAGGCGCTGACGGCGTTGACGGTGTCGCGCATCAGCGGCGTGGCAGTGAGCGCCGTGGCGCCGCTTGTCGCGGTGATCTTGAACGTCAGGTTGGCGGTTTTGTCGTAGGTGCCGGAGGCCCAGTCGAAGCTATGCACACCGGCGCTTTGCGCGCCGAGGTTGAACGAATCGATCACCTTGCCAGCGCCGTTGACGATGTCGACCTTGACCGCATCGGCCGCGCTCGTCAGCGAGAAGCCGCCCTGCCCGACGCCTGCGGCGATGTCGATCCCGTTGCCCGGCACGATGACGTTTTTACCGACCAGCGCTGCGCCTTGCAGCGTTTGCATTTGCAGAAACTGGCTCGATAAACCCTGCACGCTGGTGTTGAGCGTGGCGATGCCACTGACGGTATTGATCTGCGCGATCTGGCTTGTGAGCTGCGCGTTGTCCATCGGGCTCAGCGGATCCTGGTTTTGCAATTGCACTGTGAGCAGCTTCAAAAACTGTGTTTGCGTGCCGGCGGCGCTGGTGGGGGTGATGGCGGCGCTCGCCGCGGGGGCGGAGCTCGATGAGGTGGCGGCGACGGTCATGCGGTTTCCTTCAATTCAGGCAGTCTCATGAAGTTCATGAGACTCACGATTGGCCCATTTGCAGTGTCTTGAGCAACAGGCTTTTCGCCGTGTTCATGACTTCGATGTTGTTCTGGTACGAGCGCGAGGCCGAGATCATGTTGACCATCTCCTCGACCGGGTTCACGTTGCTGTAGGTCACGTAGCCCTCGGCATCGGCGCCAGGGTGCTTGGGGTCGTGCACGCGGCGGCCGACGGTTTGGTCTTCGCTGATCGTGCTGACCTTGACGCCCGCTGCCGTCGGGTCGTTGCCGTTCGCGCCCATCAGCTGGGTCTGGAAGGTGACTTGCCGCGCTTTGTAGGCCTGGCCATCGGGGCCGGCTACCGTGTCGGCATTGGCAAGGTTGCTCGCGACGACGTTGAGGCGCTGGCTCTGCGCGCTCGCGGCGCTGCCACTGACGTTGAAGATGTTCATCATCGACATGAGAAGCTCCTTTATTGCCCGGTGATCGCGCTGAGCGTGGTCTTCACGTTGCCGTTGATGAAGCGCAACGTGGCCTCGTACTTCACCGTGTTGTCGGCGAAGCTGGCGCGCTCGCGGTCCATGTCGACCGTGTTGCGGTCGAGGTTGGTCTGGCTCGGCGCGGCATACATCAGCGTACTGAACGTGCCGCCCGCACTGCCGTTGCCGTTGCCAACCGGGATGTGGCCCGGCGCGCTGGCCGTGAGCCGGGCAGCCGGTTGGCCCGCGCCGCTCGCATCTTTCAAGGCCTGCGCGAAGTTCATTTCGCGGGCCACGTAACCCGGCGTGTCGGCATTGGCGATGTTGCTAGCGATCAGGCGCTGGCGCTCGGAGCGCAAGCTCAGGGCCTGGGCCTGGAAGTCGAGCGGATCGGTGAGTCGGTTCAGCATATGGGCCTCGTCGCAGTGGTGTGGTGGTGCGATGTCGTCGGATTGTGGAGAGCACCCGCCAAAACATAAGCGCGAACAACGGCCGGTTCACCGCCCAATTCGCAGCCATGCGCAAAGGCCGTTACTTCTACAGTCCGGTGATGAAATTGCTGCCCGCCCTTGCCTTCGTCGTCGCGCTGTCATGCGACTGGCTGCATGGCGCAGCAAGCGCGCAGCAAGCGCCACCGGCCGATGCGCCGAGCGGGCTCGACGGTGGCCTCGAACAGCAAGTTCGACAGCTCGCGCTCGATGGTGCGAACAACGCCACGCACGCCGACGCGCCGGGCATGCCGCGCGTCGAAGTCACGGTCGGCCAGCTCGACCCACGCCTGCGCCTCGCGCCCTGCCAGCAGGTGCAGCCTTACGTGCCCGACGGCATGCGCCTGTGGGGCAAGAGCCGCATCGGCCTGCGCTGCACACACGGCGCAGTCAAATGGAACGTCTACCTGCCGATCACGGTCAAGGTGTTCGGCACCGCGCTCGTGGCAGCCACCGGCCTGCCCGCCGGAAGCGTGCTCGCCGCCGCTGACCTCGCGCCGGCCGAGGTCGACCTCGCCGAAGACAACTCCGCGCCCGTCACCCGGAGTGAGCTCGCGGTCGGCCGCACGTTGGCGCGGGTGCTCAAGCCGGGGCAGGGCCTGCGGCAGTCGCACCTGAAGTTGCGCCAGTGGTTCGCCGCCGGCGAGACCGTGACGGTGTTGGCGCAAGGCGAAGGTTTCAGCGTGGCCGGCGAGGCCCAGGCGCTCAACCCCGGGATCGAGGGCCAACCGGCGCGGGTGCGCACCGAAAGCGGCCGAATCCTGACCGGCCAGCCGATCGGCGACCGCCGTGTCGAGCTCGGTCTGTGAGCGATGTACGGCGGGTGCCGCAAAAATTCTCTAAAGTCACACGGGTGCCCGACCGATACAAAGTGCACATTGAACGGTCAGGGCACTTCCCCAGGCCTTAGGAGAGCACCATGAAAATCGGCAATCCCGCAGAAAAACCCGCCCCGGTGGCCGCCGGCAACGGCACGCCAACCGCCGCGAACGGCAAGGCCACGGCCGCCGCCGCGATCCCGTCGCAAGCCGACGCGAGCGCAAAGATCGAACTCTCGAGCACCGCCTCGACGCTGCTCACCAGCGGCGCCACAGCCGAGTTCGACGCCGAAAAGGTCGCGCGCATTTCCAAAGCCATCGACGACGGCAGCTTCAAGATCAACCCTGAGGCGATCGCCGACAAGCTGATCTCGAACGCGGCGGAGTTGCTCGGCAAGGTCCGACCCTGAACGATTTCCTCTCACCACGGGCCCGAACTCCCATGACCACGCCGGCTCCTGAATCCGATCTCGAAATCGCCCTCGCCGCTGTCGAACATCGGCTGAGCGCCCTGGGCATGGCACTGTGCGTGCGCGACACGGTCGGCATCGACCTGCACGCGACCGAACTGCACCGTGCGCTCGCAGCGGCCGTCGACCAATTCGCGCTGGCCGCGCGGCGCGGCTCGGTGCCACCGGCGCTGCGCCACCGCTTGGCGAATACCAGCGGCCAAGTCGCTGCACAACGTGAATCGCTGGCACGGGCCACAGCCGCGCTCGATCGCGCGATTGACGTGCTGATGCCGCGTGACAGCGCCGCGCTGTATTCGACCTTCGGCAGCGCCGATCGCGCGCCGCGCGGTGGCTCGGTGTTGGCTTGAACGGCTGAGTCGACGCGTTAGCTCGGCACCACCGACGCGAGCCACAAATCCTTCGCCAGCCGCACGCAGGCCTCGCGGCCCGCGTAGTACCCGGGCAGAGTTTGAATCTCGCGGTAGCCGCGCTTTGCGTAGAAAGTCCGCGCCGCGCCGTTCGTGAAGCGCGCCTCCAGGTACACCTGCCCGATCCCGGCGACCAGCGCCGATCGCTCCAGCCACTGGAGCATCGACGAACTGATGCCGCGCCTCGCGGCATGCACAGGCACGGCGAGCAGCAACAGGTGCGCTTCGTCATCGTGGTACTTCATGATGCCGAAGCCGAGCAGGCTGTCACCTTCGCACGCGACGACCACGTTCGAGCCGCGATCGCCGATGCTGCGCAACACGCGCGGCGCAATCCAGCTCCAGCCGAGGCCGTGCTCGATGCGGTCGCGCGAAAGTGCCGCGATGCCCGGCGCATCGGCCGCGCGAGCGAGGCGAAGCATCGGTGCGGCAGACATCGCGCGTGAGCCCGCTACTTGACCGTGACGTCGAAACTGGCGGTGCGCGCCGGCGCGCCAACGCTGTAGGGGCGCCGCAATCCGAACGTGAGCGTGACCCGCCCCGGCGCCTGCGGTGCGAGCCGCCAAACCTTCGCGCCGTCGGACTCGGTCGGGTTCGCGTCGCGGCCGGTGCGCTCGAAGCGCGAGCCGAGCGCAGTCAGCACGCCGGGCTTGAACTCGGCGACCGACCAATCAAAATTGTTCGCGACCTCCCACGCCGAAAGCGACAACTCGACGCGCAACTCTTGCCCGGTTTCGAGCATGACGCTGGCGCCGCTGTTCGCATCAGAGGCGCTCACGTGCGTTTTGCCGGGCGCCTGGATCACGCTTTGCACGACCACCGGTTTCGGCTTGTCGGCGCTGGCGCAAGCACCGATCGATGCGAGCGGCAGGCACAGCGCGAGGCTGCTCCAGACGCGCTGGTTGTTGGTCAATCTTGGGTGCTTCATCAGGATCATCGCAGTCAATAAAGGCTGGTTTTCAGCCGGCCAGGCAAGTCGCGGTCGTAAGCCGCGCCATCGATCGAGGCTTGGGAGAGTGCCGCCAGAATCGCACCGGGCGACGGCAGGGTTTGGCGCTCGACGTGGCGGGAGGCATCCCACAGCGCCGAGCGCACGATGGCGCGCGAGCACTGGAGGTACGCGGTTTCGATCGCGATCACCAGCACCGAGCGCGGCAGCTTGCCTACGACTTCGAAGCGGGCGAGCAGGTCAGGCGCGACACTGATGTGAGCGCGCCCGTTGACACGCAAGGTCTCGCCCATGCCCGGCACCATGAATAGCAACGCGACACGGGGGTCGGCGATGACATTGCGCAAGCTGTCGGTACGGTTGTTGCCACGCCGATCGGGCAGCAGCAGCGTGCGGTCGTCTTGAACGACGACGAATCCGGGTGCATCACCGCGTGGCGAGGCGTCGAGGCCGTCGGGGCCGGCGGTCGCGAGCACCGCGAACGGCGCCGCTTCGATGATCGCGCGATAGTGCGGATGCAGGCGATCGACCTCCTTGCGAACCGAGGCTTCGCCCGGCTCACCGTACAGTGCGGCAAGCGTGTCGAGGTCGTCGATGCGGTGTCGGGTGTTGTCGTGATCTGTCGCCGCGGTCATCGACAAAGGGTATCAAAGATCCATGGTCGCCGCGCTATCCTCGTCGCCCCCGCACTGCCACCCTGCACCGCGCCCGTATGGCCGCCCTCCACATCACCGACATCGAATCGGCCATCAACTGGTGGCGCGATCTTTCGCCCTCGCCCGACGGCATCACCGCCTGCCCCGAGGTACGAGCGCTCGGCACCGTGTACGCGCTGATGGTGCACTACCACGAGACCGAGTGCGACGAGGCGACGATGCCCGCGAAGGCGCGCGACGCCTGGCTTGCGTGGTACGCCAGCACGCCCGATGCGCCCTGCATCGCGATCTGCTCCACGAGCCAGGGCGACGACATCTGCAAAGGTTGCGGCCGCACCTTTGAAGAAGTGCAGCACTGGCCGGTGATGACGCCGAGCGAGAAGCGCCAAACCTGGCGCCGCATCACGATGGACGCGTCGGCCTGGCGCTTCAACCGCTACGCCGAGCGTGCGCGTGAGGCGCAGGGCGCGTCATCGATCGCACCCGCGCCAGCGCTCAATCCACCGCGCTGAACACGACACCTGCCTCGCGCAGCGCGTCGATCGCTTCGATTCCCAAACCTGTTGCTGGCGTGACGATGCCGAAGTGCGGTGTGCGGCCGAGTTCACCGCGTGCCAAGCCGATGCCTGCGGTGACCATCATTTCGGGCGTCGAGCGATAGCCCGGGTGGCCTTGCGCGGTGACGCGCCCATGAAAACGCTGGCCGCTGGTCGACGTGGCGAACACCTCGAACCCATAGCCGCTGCCGTCGAGCATCGCCTCGCTTGGGCCGACGCCGGGCTGGGGCGCGAACCGCTCCATCAATTTGCGCAGCGCGCCGCGCTGGAATTTCAACGGGCCCGCGACCGAGGCGCTCAGGCCCGCGAGCGGCGCCGCGATCGCCGCGGCCGCCACCCACTGCAACGGCAGCGTGGCGGCCCGTGGCAAGCGTGCGGGCGGCGGCACCAGACTCGCCATGTCGGTCGATTCGACATAGCGGAAGTCGGGTGTGAACAATGGCACGTCGGTTGCCAACGCGTTCGCCAGCGCGACCGAGCGCAGCACGATCGGCGGGTTGATGAACGGCGCGGGGATCGTCGGCGCGGTGACGGCGCGCACATCGCTGTCGTAGTGCGGAGCGAAGCGATAGGCGTTGCGCTCAGCCACCGCGGCTGCATCGACCGCACCGGGTGGCAGCAGGCAGGCCGGGTTGCGCACGCAATCGGTGGTGTCGAGTTCGAGCAAGGCGCGCATCGACGCGACGGTGCCGCCGCTGACCGCGTCTTTCGCGCTCGCCATGCGCTTGCCGGTGAAGCTGACGACCAGCTTGACCTCGCGGCAGGCCTCGCCGGTACGTTGTTGGAGTTGCTGCGCGGCCCACAGCGTTGCCAGATCGAACGGCAGGGCTTCGTAGCCGCAGCAGGCGATGACCTTGACCTGCGCACGTTGCGCGGCGCGGTGATGGCGCTCGATCAGCTGGCGCACCCAGAAGGTCTCGCCGGTCAGGTCGAGGTGGTGCGTCCCTTGCGCGATGCAGGCCTGCACCACGGCCTCGCCGGTCAACGCATACGGGCCGGCGAGGTTGAGCAGCACGGCGGTTTGCGATGCGAGCGCCTGCAGCGAATCGAGCTGCTCGGCGTCGGCGATCACGATGCCCGGTTGCACTGCGGCAGCGGGCACCATCTCTTGAATCACGCCACGCAGCCGCGCCTCGTTGCGCCCGGCCACGGCCCAACGCAACGGCCGCGTGGCCGCGCGATGCACCATCGCACGCACCGACTGGCGGCCGGTGAAACCGGTGGCTCCGAAAACGATCACATCGAAAGGTTTGGCAGGCATGGCGCGACCGCAGCGAGAGGATCGCGCAGCTTAGCGCAGCACCTGTGCGGGTTCAGGCCAGCGGCAGCGACAGAACGAAACAGCTGCCGCCGCCCTCGCGGCCCTCGCAGCGCACGCTGCCGCTGTGGCGCTCGGCGATCTGCTTGACCAGGCTCAAGCCGAGCCCGACGCCGCCAGCCTGCTCGGCATGACCGGGCAGCCGAAAAAACGACTCGAAGATGCGCTCGCGCATTGCCTCGGGCACGCCCGGCCCGCGGTCGCAAACGCGCACTTCGGCGCGACCGCCGTGCGACTCGATCACCACCTCGATCTCGCTGCCGCCGTAGCGGCACGCGTTCTCGAGCAGGTTGCGCAGCGCACGCCGGATCAGGCGGTCTTCGGCGAGCACCGTGGTCGGTGCGCCGACGACCGTCGCGTCGACACGCGCACCTTCTTCAGCCGCCAAGCCCAGCAGTTCGACGTGTTCGCGGAGCTCACCGCGGCCTGAAGACGGCGCGGCATCGAGGCGGCTCGCAAGCAGCACCTCTTCGACCAACGCATCGAGCTCGGCCACGTTGGTGTCGATCTCTTTTTTCAAGCGTTCGCGCTGCGCCGGTGCGGCGTCGTCGAGCATCGAGACCGCCATCTTCATGCGCGCGAGCGGCGAGCGCAGTTCGTGGCTGGCGTTGGCCAGCAGCGACTGGTGCGAGCGCACCACCGCCTCGACCCGCGCTGCGGCCACGTTAAAACTCAAGGCGACCGCTGCGACCTCGTCGTGCCCGGTGACTTGCACACGGTGGTGCAACTGCCCGGCGCCGAACTGCTCGACACCCAGCTTCAACGCCTCGAGCCGCCGCGTGAGGCGCCGCACGACCGGGTAGGCGCCGACCGCCACCGCGATGAACAGGATCACCAGCACGACGACGAGTCCGAGCCCTTTCTGCCACGCCGGCGGGATGAACGGCAAGAACGGCGGCAGCCCGTCTGCACCATCGGCCATCGCGCCCGCAGGCGCACCGGCGATGCCGAGCCTGCCGCCTTGGCGCACCAGCCCGGGCCGCAGGATCCACAGCGTGCGGCCGTCTTCGAGCCGCACCGCGAGACCGCGCACGGCGCCCTCGGCCTGACGCCGCACGAACGAATCCGACTGTGCGATACGCGCGCCCTTCTCGCTGTCGAGCGCGAGCGGCAAGCGCAATCGCTGCGACCATTCCAGCAGGGCCGCGGCCTGGTCGACAGTGGGTTGGTCCTCGCTCGGCAGCGAGCGCTGGATCAGCTCGGCCCAGGCGCTCATGCGCTCGGTCAACACCACCTCGGTACGCACGCGTTCTTGCTCCATGTGGCGCTGAAACACCCAGCCCGAAGCCGCCGCGAACAACAGCAGCAGCACCACGACGGTCGCGTAGATCCGAAGGTAGAGGGTGTTCATCTGCGCCGGATCATGCGACGCAGATGCGAACCGGCGCGCCGGCGCAGTCGGACGGCGCAACCGCCGTCGGGCAACGCGGCGCGCTCATCAGGCGTCGTGGTTATGGTCGGCGTCTTGCTTGCGCGCGAACACGTAGCCGGCACCGCGCACGGTGAGCACACGCCGCGGCAGCTTCGGGTCGTCTTCGATCACCGCGCGAATGCGAGAAATGTGAACGTCGATCGAGCGGTCGAAGGCTTCGAGCGGGTGGCCTTTGAGCGAATCCATAATCTGGTCACGCGAGAGAACGCGGCCCGGGCTTTGAGCGAGCACCACGAGCAAATCGAACTGGTGGCCGGTGAGGTCGCAGATCGTGCCGCCGAGCCGCGCCACGCGCGCGCCCAAATCGACTTCGAGGCGGCCGAAGCGCAGCACGTCGTCACTCGCAGGTTGCGGCGCGGCACGCCGGAGCAACGCCTTGATGCGGGCCAGCAATTCGCGCGGCTCGAAGGGTTTGGGCAGGTAGTCGTCGGCTCCGAGTTCGAGGCCGACGATGCGGTCCATCGGCTCGCCGCGCGCCGTCAACATCAGCAGTGGCAGGTGACGGTGGCGTGCATCGGCGCGCAACTCGCGGCAGAGGTCGAGGCCGTCGCCATCGGGCAGCATCAGGTCGAGCACCAGCGCATCGAAGTTTTCGGCCGCGAGGCGCTCGCGCCCAGAAGCCAGCGACCCTGCCGTCTCGACCTCGAAACCCGAGTTGCGCAGGTAGTCACCGACCATCGACGACAGTCGGGCATCGTCGTCGATCAGCAGCAAGCGGGCAGACATGGGATGGGCAGCATTCGACGGATGCGCTGCAGACATCACAGCACTTTGCAGAGCGAGCGCCGTGGGGCTACTCTCGGGGCTGAGCATAGCCTTTGTGCGCATCACGCTTGCGCACTCGGCTGTGCGGCCGTTAGTCGCTTTGCTACCCGCTTCACGCGCACTGAACCTTGCCGCAGCGGCCGCGCCACTCTTGTTTTATGCATCCGAATCTCCGGTGGGTCGGGCCGATTGCCCAGATCTCGATGATGTTCAGCCGCAGTGAAGGCGAATTGGCTGCACCGTAAAGAACCGTGAAGCGCGGCCTCCGGGCCCGCAGTGCATTCAGCCGCGCAGCAGTGGAATGAATTTGACGATAGCGACCGCGCCGAGCGCCAGCACAAACGCACAGAACAACAGCATCGTCTTGAAGCCTAATCGGCTGCGTGTGTGGCGTGTGCGCGCCGGTGCGTTCAGTGGCTGGTAGCCCGACAAGACCGAGTAGCCCGTGGTCGAACTGAACTCGGACAAGCGTTCGTCGACGGGTTCTTCGTCCCAGCCGTAGAGGTGTGTTTCTTTGAATTTCATGGAGGTCGATTGTTCCGAGCCGGCGATGCGGCTTGCAGCCCGCAGCCGCGGGGGTCGCAAGCACGTGCAAGAGGGCAGTGTGACGAATTCCCGCGAATCAGGCGGGCGCGTGTTCTGCGACTCACAAAATGGCACACTGCCGACGATTGGAGCCTGACGAAGGGCCGAATAGGCCTGCGCTTGCGGCCCTGCGTTGAGGGGTTGGCGCGCCGCTACAGTTGTGCGACAACCGTGCCCATCGTTGCCGGGCGTCACTTGCCCGGACACATACAATTTCAGGGATCACTCATGACGAAAACCGCCGCCGCCATCCTCCTGGCCGCATGCCTCACGATCGCCGGCTGCGCCAGCGCCCCCGCCCCTCAAGAAACGGTGCGTGCGATTCCGCCGCGCAACCACCAGTCGGTCGTCACCAACTATTTCGACGCCACCGCGAAAAGCCTCGACCCGAACCGCGAACTCGTCATCGGCACCCCGCAGCGCGGCGCGTGCCCGATGGGTGGCGTCGGCGGTGGCTACGTCGGGTGGGTCGTGCCGGTCGAACACAAAACGCGCACCAAAGACAGCGCCACCGTCACCGTGACGACCTACTTTTTTTGGTTTAGCGACGAAGTCATCCGCGGCGTGACGCGGCGGATGGAAGTTTGCCCTTGAGGGTGGAACAAGCCGACCACCTGCACCGCGCTCCAAAACAAAAACCCCCTGCGAGGCCGATGGCTCGCAGGGGGTTCGCATACTGGAGGAGAGGGAGTCCCCGTCCTCCATATCTAAAGCGGTCTCAAACTGCATCACGACAATCCGGAATCGGCAGGCTAGCGCCGTCAATTCTCGCGATTAGTCCCGCACCTTGATTTAACCCGTCTCACGCGATAGCATCCAAACGCGATCCCAATGTGGGGTTGTTTGGGGGGTTGAAATGCCACGCATCGCTAAGGAGTTGGGGCCGCTCGCGGTCAAGGGTCTGTCGGACGCTGGGCTGCACCCTGTCGGCGGCGTGCCCGGCCTGATGTTGCAGGTTTCCAAG
>JANLUW010000050.1:0-5483 GCA_031363645.1 Rhizobacter sp.
CTCAAGCCATCTGCATCCCGATGATGCGGTGCCGTGCACCACGCGATGAGCGCCAGCAGCGCGAACTGGATCGGCAGACGGAGCCACAACACCCAGACCGGAATCGCCGGAAACAGCTCGGGCCGCTGCAGCATGTAGACGTGGCACGGCGTCACCGCGATCGTCAGGAGGAACAAACCGAAGCCCGCCGCGGGACGCGTCGGACGCCACAACAGCCCGACGGCTCCGACCAGCTCCAAGACAACGCTCACCAAGACCGCTGCTCGCGGCCACGGAACCTACGGCGGTACGTTCCGCATCTCGGTCTCGGTCGCTACGAAATGCGAGATGCCGCCGATGAAGAACCACAGGACACGAAGCCCACACCGGCCAGCTTGAATCGAGAACGAGGAGCAGGCGACATCATCACTCGCCCAGCAGATGGAGCACGATTTCACGCCGATGCGGACGGAGCCGGTGCTCCCACAGGTAGATGCCCTGCCAGGTGCCGAGCGCGAGCCGGCCGCCGACCAGCGGCACCGACAGCTGCACGGCCGTGAGCGCTGTGCGAACGTGCGCCGGCATGTCGTCCGGACCCTCGTCGCGATGGACGAACAGCGCGTCGCCGTCCGGCACGAGCCGCGCGAAGAAGCGATCGAGGTCACCGCGCACATCGGGATCGGCGTTCTCCTGAATCAGCAGGCTCGCCGACGTGTGGCGAACGAAAACCGTCAGCAGTCCGTTGTCGAGCCTCGCCGCGTCGACCCAGTCGACGACCGGTCCGGTGATCTCGAGCAGCCCCCGCCCGCGCGTGTCGAAGCTCAGGGACGTGGTGAACTGGCGCAGCATTGCCCAAGAATACGGCACAGCGTCCAATGACCTCGGGCAGGCCTGGGGTCGGTGAGCGCCTAGCGCTCGACCGATAAGTTTCGGGTTCTGGCGGCCCGGCTTCGGGCATGGCGGGTGGTCGGGGTGGCGATCTGGCCGGTGCGCAGCACACGGCGCGAAGCGACGTGCCCGCAGGGACGGTCAGTTCGCCAGCGCGCTCGTTCGCGCGCAGCGCGAAGGAAGGCAGCGCGCGAGCCCCGATCACGGGAAGGGCCGCCACCTGATCGTGCACTGACTCGGATGCGCCACCACGGTCTCGCCAGGGTTCAGCAAGCGACCTGCTGGAATCGGAAACGCCTGAAGGTACGGCGCGCGGCCGACTCGATACTTCACCAGGACCACCTTGTCGTCCGACCCGTCGGGCAGTGCGTCGACGCAGTGCGCATCGACACCGGAACTCAACCGCGCCAGTGACTGGACGCCGACAACGATTGATTGGTGACACCACTGCGACGGAATGCCACCGCCAAAGGACGAACAGCCGGCGCCCGTCAACGACGCAACGAGCGCCACCAGACTAGGAGCCTAGGCGGCAGAAGGGACGTTCCTGATAGCTGATGGCACGGGAGGTGCGTTGATGAGGCATGGCCGCGAACTACCTCCCCTACGAACCCGATCAGATGTTGCTGCTTCCCGAGTCGTTGCAGGAATGGCTGCCCGAAGGTCACTTGGCGCACTTCATCAGCGATGCCGTTGACGGACTCGACCTCGTCGCCTTCCACGCGCGCTACGACAAGGACGGCCCGCGCAACCAGCCATTCCACCCAGCCATGATGGTCAAGGTGCTGATCTACGGCTACGCCACGGGGTGTTTTAGCTCACGCAAGATCGCGCGCAAGCTGTACGAGGATGTGGCGTTCCGGGTGCTGGCAGCACGCAACTTCCCCGCGCACCGCACGATCCGTGACTTCCGCGCGTTCCACCTGGAGGAGCTCTCAAACCTGTTCTTGCAGGTCGTGCGCCTGGCACGCGAGATGGGCCTGGTCAAGCTCGGCACCATCGCCGTGGACGGCACCAAGGTCAAGGCCAACGCGAGCCGCCACAAGGCGATGAGCTACGGCCACATGCTCAAGGCCGAAGCCGAGTTGAAGGCGCAGATCGAGGCCCTGCTCGACAAGGCGCGAGCGGCTGACGAGCCCGAGCTGGACATCCCCGCGGAGATTGCGCTTCGCCAAGACCGGCTTGACGCCATCGTCGCAGCGCGTACCCGGTTGGAACAACGCCAGCGCGATGCGGATCTCGAACGCGGGCGCAGCGACGACGACGACCAGAAGCCGCGCGGCCAGGACGGCAAGCCCAATGGGGCGCTACAAACGGCCCTTCGGCGTGCCGCAGGACAAGGATCAGGACAACTTCACCGACCCCGACAGCCGCGTCATGCCGCGCGCTGGCGGCGGGTTCGACCCGGCTTACAACGCGCAGACCGCAGTCGACGACACGGCCCACATCATCGTGGCTGCCGGGTTGGTGAACTGTGCCGCCGACGCGGGTGAATTGCCCAGGATGCTGGAGGCCGTGAAGGACAACGTCGGCGCGTACCCCGCACAGACCTTGGCCGACGCGGGCTACCGCAGCGAGGCGGTGTTCGAGGCGCTTGCCGGGCGCACCGACCTGATCGTGGCCATCGGGCGCGAAGGCAAGTAGCACCGCACCATCAGCGAGGCCACACTGCCGCTGACCGCGGCGATGGTGGCGAAGATGAAGACGCCGCAGGCGCGCGATGCCTACCGCCGACGCAAGTGGCTGGCCGAACCACCGAACGGCTGGATCAAGAACATCTTGGGGTTCCGCCAGTTCAGCCTGCGTGGTCTGCACCGAGTCCAGGCCGAGTGGAAACTCGTCCGCTTGGCGTTGAATCTGCGACGAATGGCAACCATGCGGGCGGGTTGACGCCCACAAAGAGCTCGCAATGCAGTCCAGAAGACCGCCTCACTCGGTCCTCACGACCTCGCGCAGCGCTTCGCAGGCCAACGACAGGCACCTCACGTAGCCGTCCCGTCGAAATCGCAGCTATCAGACGCCGGCCCTTCGTCTGCCGCCCAGACTCCTAGGCGCCGATGATGTGGCTCAGCTCGAGGCCCCTACCAGCCGCACCCGGTAGTCGGCTTCGAATGAACACAGGAATACCTGTTCGCCGCCACAGTTGACATCGGCCATACGACTCGAAACCAACTGACCATGAGCCCACATCTTCACATCTGGACTGGGTGGGCAGCGCGATGGCACCAAGCGCCTTCGGCTTTGAAACTGAGTGACCAAGGCTTGAGTCGACAACAGGCTGCGGACATCGCTACTTCATCGACTGCTGCGTGTTTAACGCGTTCTTGACCGCCTTCGCGAGATCAACAGCCTTGCCCTTGCCCCAGTAGTGCAAGAACATGAACCGGGGTGTCTCGTGCGTCATGTGCTGATGGATCGCGACGATGTTGATGTCGTCGCCGCGCATCGATTTCAGGACCGCCTGCAATTCGTCCTCGTGCATCGCGAAGTCGCCGTCGACCACGGCCTGTTCGTCACTGCCGGCGAAGGCGGCCCAGGTGTTGACGCCCATTTCGCTGCCAATCGACGTGCCATGCATCTTCGCCGAGCGGCCGATCGTCACCTTCACCATGCCGTCCTTGCTCTGCGCCTTCGTGCCAAAGATCGCTTCGATCGGCTCCGAAGAGATGTTGCTCGGGGATGGAATGTCGCCTACGAAACTTGTCGCCGGGGTGGGCGTGGCGGCGCGGATCTGGGCAACGCGGCCATACACCGCTTTCACTGCGCGGGCCAGGCGCGCGGTATCTCCCATGCCACCGATGTGCATGAAATACACCTTGGGCTGATCGAAGTAGAAGTGGTTGTGCAGGGCGGTTACCTCCAGGCCGGCTTCGAGCGCGGCGCTCATGGCCGGATTGACCTCGTCCTCGAACAGAACGGTGTCCCCCATCACCATCGTCGACATGCCCATGGGCGTGAAGGCGGCCGACGACGTCAGACCCATGAAGGGCGGCATCGTCCAGCGGTCGACGCTGACTTTCACCTCGTCCCGAGGTTTGCTTACCTTGAAGACGTTTTCAGCCCTGTTGTAGGTGCCCTTGAGTCCCGTTTCCGTCTCGATCAAGGCCGTATCGATTGACGGTCCGGCGGCTGCTGCAACGTGCACGAAAGCTGCTGCGGCAATGCCGAGCATCAGGTGCGACAAAGTTGACAAGTAAATCTGAACATATCCCGTTCTCATGGAGTTTCTCCTGTGAATGGCGTCTTCAAGGACGCACGGTGCCGTACACGAAGTCATCGAAGGCCGTCACGCTGTCGGCCTTGGTCCACACGCCTACTGCGCCAGCGCCTGTGAAGTGGGCATCCTCGAACGTGATCGCTGCCTTGCTATCAAGCAGCACTCGAATGCTCGTGCCCTTGAATTCGACGCGCAGTACATGCCAATCGTTGGCCGGCACGGGCGCATCGACGTACTTCAGCGTCCTGCGCGAACCTCCCTCGGTGTAGTACAGCGAGACGTTGTTCTCCAAGGCGTTGGCGCGGGCCACGTAGTAGTTGTTGCCATCCTTCCAGCGCCAGACGACGCCGCCGGCTTGGTCTTCTCGGCCGCGGATCGCCTTGAACTTCACTTCGACAAAGCCGTCCTGAACCGCTGTACTCGCGCGGACGCACCAGGGAAAGTCGCCGGCACCCGACTGCATCAACACGTTCGGGGCGCTAGGCGCGCCGGGATCAGGTTCCACGGTCCAGCGAGGCTTGCCGCTGCCGGTCACGCCGCAGGTCCAATCGCCCGGCGGGGCGCCGGTCTTGTCCTTATCGAAAGTCACTGTCTGCGCCAATGAGACGCCTGCAGCCAGCAGCGTGGACACCATCGTGATCGTCGTTTTCATGGACTTGTCTCCGTTGCATCGTCTGACCACAGCGACTTGAGCTCGATGCTCTTCGGCTGCACCCTCAGTCGAAATGGAACTTGGCCGAACGGGCTTCGACCTCCGCCTCGTACAGGTCCTGCCTGTTGGCACGGAGGATGAAGCTCTTGCCGGACCGAACCGCGGTGCGGCAGTCGTAGTCTGCGCCGATCGGAACGCTCACGCACAGCTCGTTGCCGCTGATCTTCCAGCGCCCTTTGATGGCCTCGAGCCTGCCGGTGATCTATGCCACGGACGACGAGCTCACGTCACATGCACTCGTCGTGGCCGAGGTCGAGAAGGCTTCTGGTGGCAAAGCTGTCTGGCGCATTCCGGCGGCGGGTCCATTTACTGACGTCCGCCGATCCAGGCCGCAATGATGATGGCGGGCGGCTTCACTCAGGCAGACGCACCCGAGCTGGTACCCTGCCTCTCCTCCAGATGCTAAGTAAACACGAGCCTCTGCGGCCCGTTTTTGCATGCGCCCCATCATCCTACCCACCCTCCCGGCAACCTCTTGGAAGGACGCATTTCATGTGCGGTGGAACGTCAACGTGCGGTAAGCGGCTTTAGGAGCCCTGGGACGAGAGGGGGTCCGTCGCTTCAGCGCTGCGGCTTTCGGTGGCGCGCCTGATGCCGATGGCCCCCCTCTAGGGCAACCGGTCGCATGGCGGCGTGCTTCGTTTTCCGGCCATGCACGCGTTTGCGCCACAGGCGAAATGATCCAAG
>JANLUW010000065.1:0-6598 GCA_031363645.1 Rhizobacter sp.
CGGGCGGCAACAACATCTACCCGGACCGCCAGATGATGCTGTTCGCGCAGGATGTGCTCAAGCGCAACCCCGGCGGCACCATCATCTTCGACGTCAAGTGCACGCAGCGGCTCGCGCCGTTGATCCGCAAGGCCGGGGGCAAGCCGCTGATGTGGAAGACCGGCCACTCGCTCGTCAAGGCCAAGCTGCGCGAAACCCGCGCGCCTATCGCCGGTGAGATGAGCGGCCACATCTTCTTCGCCGAGCGCTGGTACGGTTTCGACGACGCGACCTACACCGCAGCGCGCTTGCTCGAAATCCTCAGCCGCAGCAAGAACCCGAGCAAGGTGCTCAACGCGCTGCCGACGAGCTTTTCTACACCGGAGTTGAACGTTCCGTGCGCCGAAGGCGAGCCGAAACTGGTGGTCGAGAAACTGCTCGACAAGGCTTTCCTGAAGGCGCACTTCACCGTCGGCGACATCGGCACGATCGACGGCCTGCGTGTCGACTACAAAGACGGCTTCGGCCTGATCCGCGCCAGCAACACCACACCCGTCTTGGTGATGCGTTTCGAAGGCCACACCGCCGCGGCATTGCATCGCATCGAGACCGAATTCATGGCGGCGCTGCGCGTGGTCAAGCCAGATGCGAAGGTGGCGGCGGCGGCGCATTGACAATTGTGAAACGACGCTGCGCGAGCGGGTCGAGCGCCGGGCCGCTGCGGGCCACGAAGGGGCCACGCGTGGCCCTCGGCCGGCCCGCATTCCCTCGGGGGATCGGCCGATGTATTCATCGGGCGAGGGGCTCTGTCGAATGCGCGTCCTGATCGTCAAGCTCTCGTCGCTCGGAGATGTCGTGCACGCGATGCCGGTGGTGCACGACATCCACGGAGCGTTTCCCGACGCGGTGATCGACTGGGTCGTCGAGCCCGGCTTCGCGCCACTGCTGCGGCGCGTCGAGGGCGTCCACACAGTCATCGAATGCGCGCTGCGGCGCTGGAGCAAGCGTTGGTGGACCAGTAGCGTGCGCACCGAGTGGCATGCCTTCAAGGCGCGACTGCGAGTGCAGCGCTACGACGCGGTGCTCGACCTGCAAGGCCTGACCAAATCGGCGTTGATCACCCGGCTGGCCGAGCTCACGGCCACCGGCGCCACCTACGGCCTCGCCAACCGCACCGAGGGCTCGAGCCACGAGCCACCGGCACGCTGGCTGGTCGATCGCGCGATCCGCATCGAGCCGCACATCCACGCGCTCGACCGTTCGCGCGTGCTCGCGGCGAAAGCGCTCGGCTACGTGCTCGACGGGTCGGCGCCTCAGTTCGGCCTGCGCGCGCGCGCGCCGGCACGCAGCGGCGCGCCGACGCTCGTGTTCGTCCACGGCACTTCGCGCGACGACAAGCTTTGGCCGGAATCGTCGTGGATCGAACTCGGCCGGCGCGCCATCGCACAAGGCTGGCGCATCGCGCTGCCGCACGTGGGCGCGGCCGAGCTCGCACGTGCGCGGCGCGTCGCCGACGCACTTGGCGCATTCGACGCACTCGGCGCACTCCACGAGCCGGCGGCCGTCTGGCCCGAGATGGGCCTCGACGCGCTTGTCGACCGGCTCGGTGCAACGCATGGCGTGATCGGTGTCGACAGTGGCCTGAGCCACATCGCCGTGGCGCTGAACCTGCCGCTCGTGCAGGTCTACAACTGGCCGACCGCGTGGCGCACCGGGTCGCAGGCGGCGCACGGCCAACGGCACCAAGTGTCGGTCGAGGCACAGCCCACGCCGACGATCGACGCGGTGTGGTCGGCATGGACGCAAGTGTGCGAGGCCGCTCGTTGAGGTCGCCACGCGAGGCGCTGGCACGCGGGCTCTATTCGCTGCTGCTGCGCCTGCTGCAACCCGCATACGCGTTGCGGCTTTGGCTGCGCGGCCGCGCCGAGCCGCTGTACCGTGAGCGCATCGGTGAACGCTTCGGCTTTTATCGCGAACCGAGGAGCACCGGGTGGGTCTGGCTGCACGCCGTCTCGCTCGGCGAAGCCCGGGCGGCGCAAGCACTCGTCGATGCGTTGCGCGTCGAGTGGCCTGCCATGCGCCTGCTGCTGACCCACGGCACCGCAACCGGCTTCGAGGCCGGCCGATCACTGCTGCGCGAAGGCGATCACCAAACCTGGTTGCCGTACGACACGCCTGGCGCCACGCGCCGCTTCATCGCGCAGTTCCGCCCCGCGATCGGCGTGCTGATGGAGACCGAGGTCTGGCCCAATTTGCTGCTCGCTGCGCAAGCCGCGCGGGTTTCAATGGTGCTGGCGAACGCTCGCCTGAGCGCCAGGAGCTTCGCGCGCGGCCAGCGCATCAACGCGGTGATGCGCCTGGCGATCGACAGCGTCGCGCTGGTGCTCGCGCAGACCGAAGACGACGCGCGCCGCATCCGCGCTTCGGGCGCGCGCACCGTCGAGGTCGCCGGCAACCTGAAGTACGACCTCACGCCCGACGCTGCGCAACTCGCGCAAGGCGTGGCGTGGCGCGCCTTGCTGCAACGCGGCGTGGTGCTCGCCGCGATCACGCGCGAAGGCGAAGAGGCGCTGCTGCTCGACGCCTGGCAACGCACGCCGCACGGCGACGCGCTGCTGGCGATCGTGCCGCGCCACCCGCAGCGCTTCGACGAGGTCGCCGGCTTGGTGCGCGCTGCCGGTTTCACGCTCGCGCGGCGCAGCGCCTGGCAAGACACACCGCCGGCCGAAGCGTTGCGCGCGCAGGTCTGGCTCGGCGACTCGATGCGCGAGATGGCGCTGTACTACGCGATCGCGCAAGTCGCGCTGCTCGGCGGCAGCTTCGCCCCGCTCGGCGGTCACAACCTGATCGAAGCCGCCGCCTGCGGTTGCCCGTTGGTGATGGGGCCGAGCACGTTCAACTTCAGCGAGGCGGCGGAGTTGTCGCTGGCAGCGGGGGCGTCGTTGCGGGTGGGAGACATGACAGAGGCCGTCGGATCGGCCGCCTCGCTGCTGCACGCGCCAGAGCGGCTGAACGACCTGTCGCGCAGCGCACTGCGCTTCGCATCGCAACACCGCGGCGCAGCGACGCGAATGGCCGAGCGCATCGCGCTGCTGGCCTTTCCTTATTCGTTACATTGAGCGCCCGAAACACTCCCGTGCCGGCCGCCGCTCAGAGGCATCTTTTTGCCGCGGCAAGTCGAACTGCCGAAGGCTGATCAGTTGGATCAGCCGATCAACGAATCAGCAACCCGTTCACCGCTGTCACGTCGTCGGGCGTCAGCCGGCCCGAGGCTTGGCGCAGTCGCAGGCCGGCCATGATCAGGTCGTAGCGCGCTTTGGCGAGCTGCGCCTGCGTGGTGTAGAGCTGGGCCTGCGCGTTGAGCACATCGATGTTCACGCGCACGCCGACTTTGAAGCCGAGTTGCGTGGCTTCGAGCGCGAGCTTGCTCGACGACTCGGCGGCTTCGAGCGCATTCACCTGCGCCGCGGCCGAGCCGATCTGGTAATAGAGCTGGCGCGTCAGCTGCACCACGTTTCTGCGCGCGCTGTCGAGGTCGTTGCGTGACTTGTCTTCGAGCACCAGCGTTTCTTTCACGCGGTTCTGGACCTGGAAGCCGGCGAACAGCGGAACGTTCATGTTCACCGAGATCGTGCTGACCGTGTTCGGCGTGGTGTACGAGAAGCCGCCGCCTTGCGCCTGAAGGTCGTTCGCGGCGCGGCCGCGGCCGTAGCTGCCGTTCAGCGTGACGGTCGGCAGGTGGCCGGCCTTGGCTTTGTCGGTGTCGAGCCGGGCGAGTTCGAGCGCGACGCGTGCCTTGCGGATCAACGGGTGTTCGGCGTCGGCACGGCTGACCCAATCGTCGACGTTCGCGGGCGCCAATGCTGGCAGTGCGATCGGCACCGCGAGCTGCTTGGGCACGACGCCGCTGCGCCCGACGGTCTGGTCGAGCAGGATGCGTTTGGTGGTCAGGTCGTTCTCGGCCTGGATCTGCGTGAAGCGCGCCAGGTCGAAGCGCGCCTGGGCTTCGCGCGTGTCGGTGATGGTCGCGGTGCCGACCTCGAAATTGCGTTTGGCCGAGGCCACTTGCTCCGAGATCGCGGCCAGGCTGGCGCGTGCGGTGGCCAGATTGTCTTGGGCGGCAAGCACGTCGAAGTACGCTTGCGAGACGCGCAGGATCAGGTCTTGTTCGGCCGCTTCGAGGTCGGCACGAAAGGTTTCGATGGCCTTGTCGGCCTGCGCGATCGTCACGTCGTTGGCGCGGTTGAACAGCGTCTGCGAGCCGCTCAGCGTGGCGTTCGCCGAGCTCGTGTTGGCGACTTGGGTCGACGGTGAATCGGGGGTGCTGCTCAGTTGGCGCGCGGCGGTGGCGCCGAGGCCGACCTGCGGCAACCGCAAGCCCCGCGCCTGGTCGAAGCGGTACTGCGCGGCGTCGAGGCTGGCACGCGCGGCGAGGTAGCTGGCGTCGTAGCCATGCGCCGTTTGATAGAGCTCCTGCAGGCTCTGCGCCTGCGCGGTGAGCGCACTGCCCAAGCCGAACGCGACGACCAGGGCAGCGGCGAGCGTGCGGGGGCGCAAGGTGGGGTGGCGGTGGCTCGATGACATGGGTGATTGCTCCAACGGCTTTTTTATGTTCTGGGTGCTGCGGCTCGGCTCAATAACGCGGCACGGCGGCATCGACCTGTGCCGACCAGGCATCGATGCCGCCGGCGAGGTTATAGACCGCCTCGAAGCCATGACGCTCGAGGAATGCAACGACCTGCGCGCTGCGGGCGCCGTGATGACAAATACAGACGACAGGGTGCGACGGATCGAGCTCGCCGAACGACTCGGGCACGCTGTTCATTGGCATCAGCCGCGTTTGAAGCCCGTCGATTCGAATCGCTGCGAGCGCGAATTCCCAGGGTTCGCGCACATCGAGCAGCAGCGGCATTGGCGCGCCGACTTCCGCGTTCGGCAAACTCGCCATGGCGATCAGGTCGTGGCCGGTGATCTGTTTCATCGCCGGCTCAAAAATGGAACTTGGTCGGCTCGGCGAAGCCGCGCAAACGCGGCGCGACCGTGTCGAACAACACGGTGCGCTCAAGGCCTTCGTCACTGGTGCGGGTGATCAAAATGGCGCGCATCACCGGCTCGGCACCGACGATCGCTGCGAGCCGCCCGCCGACCTTGAGCTGCGACAGCAGTGCCTCTGGCACCTCGGCAACCGAGCCCGACAACACGATCAGGTCGAACGGGCCGTCGCCAATCCAACCACCGGCGCCGTCGGCGGTGATCACGTTGGCGTTCATCACGCCGGCGCGCTTCAGGTTCGCGGCCGCGAAGGCCGCCAGCGCCGGATCGATCTCGAGCGTGGTGACGTGCTGCGCCTTGTGCGCCAGCAGCGCAGCCATGTGGCCCGAGCCGGCGCCGATTTCGAGCACGCGCTCGTGCTTGTGCACCGCGAGCTCCTGCAGGATGCGCGCCTCGACTTTCGGCGAGAGCATCCACTGCTGACCGCTGGTGGAAGACGACAGCGGCACCTCGGTGTCGACGAACGCGAGCGCGCGGTGCTCGGGCGGCACGAAGTCTTCGCGTTTGACAATGGCGAGCAGCTCCAGCACGCCCGGATTCAGCACATCCCAGGGGCGGATTTGCTGTTCAATCATGTTGAAGCGGGCTTGTTCGATGTTCATGGTGCGGGGCGTGTGAAGGCGTGTGGAAGCGCGTGAAGGCAGCACGCCAATTCTATTTCTTGGGCGTGATGGCGATCGCTGCGTCAGCGGGCGCAGGCCGGGGTTTGCCGGCCCAGCGCCGCTTCGCCCACACGGCCAGATCGTCAAGGTAGCAATAGATGACCGGCACGACGACGAGCGTCAACAACGACGACGTGATCACGCCGCCGATCACCGCCTGGCCCATCGGTGCGCGCTGCTCCGAACCCTCGGAGAGCGCGAATGCCAGCGGCACCATGCCGAAGACCATCGCCAGCGTGGTCATCAGGATCGGCCGCAGCCGCACTTGCGCTGCGTGCAGCAGCGCCTCGGAGCGGCCTCGTGGTGGCTCGCCCTGGTCACCGGCCCGTGAGCGTATGGCGAAGTCGATCAACAGGATCGCGTTCTTTGTCACCAAGCCCATCAGCATCACGATACCGATGATGCTGAACATGTTGAGCGTCGAGCCGAACGCGAGCAGCGTGAGCACCACGCCGATCAGCGTCAACGGCAGCGCACTCATCAGTGCCAGTGGCTGCAAGAAGCTCTTGAACTGGCTGGCAAGAATCATGTAGATGAACACGACCGCCAGCGCGAGTGCGCCGATCGCGTAACTGAACGACTCCGTCATGTTCTTGGTCGAGCCGCCGAAGCTGTAGCGGTAACCGGGCGGCCAGGCCATGCCATCGAGCGCGGTCTTGATCTCGGCCGAGACATCACCCGAGCTGCGGCCGAACGCGTTCGCGTCGAAGTTGATTTCGCGGTTCAGGTCGCGGCGGTTGATCTGGTTCGGGCCGGTCGAGGGGGTGATGTCGGCCACCTGCGAGAGGCGCACCGAACGGCTCGCGCCGTCCGCGCCGGCCGCCACGTTGATCGGCATGCGCTGCAGGTCGGCGATCGACACGCGCGCCTCGGGGCTCAGGCGCACGTTGACGTCGTAGTTCTCG
>JANLUW010000084.1:0-42766 GCA_031363645.1 Rhizobacter sp.
CGCGAACGACTGCAGTCCCCGTCTCTGACTTTTCAGTGGATTTGGCGAAGGTCAAGTTCCAAGGTGGAGCGGTCGGTCGCCGCGAAATCCGCCTCCGGCTCCCTTGGGTCGAAAGCGGCCGGCGCGGCAATCTCTGCGAGCCGCAATGCGTGGTCTGTCGCAATGCTGACTTAGGCCTGGACGATTACCGCGACGGGTAATATTTTCCACTTTGAGACACTGCGCCGAACCTGCGTTTCTCGCCCTTAAACGCGCGACCTCCCAGGTCCAAACGGGGTAAGGAAACAGATGGGGGAACAGACACTCGTTACTAACTGTAGTCGTTCGGCTGGGCGCGCCTTGCAGTTAGCCATTCGAACTCCTCCAAGACCAATTCGAGCCGCTCGGCTTGTCTGAATCGAGCCGCTAGGCTTGTCTGGAAATTTACATTGGCTTCGATGGCGAGGAGTTGCCGCTTCAGCCAGTCTCAATGGCCTGCGGTGCGAGAAACGCCTCCTCTGACTGCTTCAGCAGCCCTCTGAGCAACGGTGGCTCGAAGCGCCTTTGCAGCGAGATGGCGAAGAAGGTTTCGTACAGGCCGGGAACCACCGCGTACTCCACCAGGCGCCCGCTGCGCAACTCGTCTTGCACCACGACGGTGGGCACGAGCGCCACGCTGTCGGAGTCGCGCGCCAACAGGCGCAGCAGCGCCATGTCGTCGACTTCGGCGCGCAGCTTGTAGCGCACGCCGTACTGCTCGCACAACAGGTCGAACGCGGCGCGGATGTCGTTGTCGCGGCCCGGCAGCAGCAGCGGCACTTCGGCCAGCTCTTCGGGAAAGCGAAACGCTTTTCGGCGCGGTCGTGGCTTGCCGACGAGGCTCACCGGTTGGCGCGCGATGCGTCGGCAACGCCAAGGGTCTTCGGCGCTGGCATGCACGCGCCGATTGGACAAGATCAAGTCGAGCGTGTGCACCCGCAACCGCCCCAACAGGTCGACGAGGTTGCCGGATTGCAAGATCAGCTCGACATCGTCGCGCTCCAGCAGCGGCCGGATGAAGTTCTCCTGAAAATTACGCGACAGGGTCGCGACCGCGCCGATGCGCAGCACCTGCCGTTCTTCTCGTCGACCTTCGCGCAACAGCGCCACGAGCTCGCTGCCCGAAGCGAAGATGGAGTCGGCATAGCCGAGCGCCAATTGCCCCGCCTCAGTGAGCTTGAGCGCGCGGCCCTCGCGCGCGAACAGCGGCTGCCCGAGCTGCTCTTCCAGCAACTTGATCTGCTTGGAAAGTGCCGACTGCGAGACATGCAGCTTTCCGGCAGCGCGCGTGAGGTTGCCGTCCTTCGCCACGGCCCAGAAATAGTGCAGGTGGTGAAAGTTTAGGCGGGACATCGGCAACACGCTTCCTGCAGCGCACGCGAACTCATGCAGCACTTCCCGCACCAATTCACGCAGCACCTCGCGCCAACGTCTTGCGCCCCACCTTGCCGCTGGCCAGCGGTGCCGCCGGATCGAGCCGCAGCAGCAGGTCTCGAAACGTGCTGGCAGCAGTCGACAACCGTTTGTGCGTGCGGTGCAGCACATACCACTGGCGAACGATCGGAAAGCCTTCCACCGGCAACACGACCAGACAGCCCGCCAGCAATTCGAGCTCGATGGTTTGTGCCGACACCACGCCCAGACCCAACCCGGCGCGCACCGCCTGCTTCAGCGCCTCGTTGGTGCCGAACTCGCACCCGGCCCGGTAGGCGATCTGATGCGATGCGAAGTGACGCTCCATCGCGGCGCGCGTGCCCGAGCCGGCCTCACGCACCACCAAAGTTTCTTCGGCCATGCGCTGCAGTGGCAGCACCTTCAGCGCCGCCAGCCGGTGCTCGGGCGCGGCGATGACGACCAGCGGGTTGTCCATGAAGTGCTGGGCGACGACATCTAGACTGTCCGGCGGCCTGCCGGTGATCGCCAGATCGGTGCTGTTGTCGGCCAGCGCAGCCAAAACGAACTCGCGGTTCGCCACCTGCAGGCTCACGCGCACACCGGGGTGCCGCCGGTTGAACTCGGCGATAAGGCTCGGCAAAAAGTAATTGGCCGTCGACACCACGGCCAGCCGCAGCACACCTCGTTCGAGGCCACGGAATTCGTCCATGGCGGTACGCAGGTCGACCATGCGCGCAGCGATGTCGCACGCGTGCCGTTGCAACTCGCGCCCGGCCTCGGTCACGAACATGCGCTTGCCCAGCTGCTCGAGCAGCGGCAGTGAGACCTGCTCTTCCAGCTGCTTCATTTGCATCGAGACGGCCGGCTGGGTCAGGTGCAGTTCGGCAGCCGCCCGCGAGATCGAGCCGCAGCGCGCAACGGCTTCGAAACTCTTCAGGTGTCGCAAGGTGATGTGCATGTCGTCGGGTGGCAGTCGTTGCGCGCCGCGGATCGTAGCAACCCGCCGGTGTGGCCGGGCCATCGTTCACTTGAATTCATGCAAATGTTCGGATCAATGTATTTTACGGTAACGCGGATTGCGGCCACAGTCACGTCCACCACGTACACCGAGGACCCACGATGACGCCTCTGCTGACCGACATGCCGCCGCTGCGTACCGCACTTTTGTACTTGATCCCCGTGGGCTACGCCCTGGTTGGGCTGGCCGCGGGGTCGATCGCGAGAACGCCGCAGGCGGGCTGGCGGCTCGCGCGCAGTGGCGCGTCGCTCGCCGTTTTCGCGGCGCTGACGTCACTGGTCTGGCTGCTGGTGGAGGGTGGGGCGCTGGCACGCGGGTCTGCGCTGTTCGCGCTCGGCGATGCCGGCAGCGTGCACATGAGCCTGCGCAGCGATGCACTTGGCGGCACGATGCTGCTGCTGGTGAGCTTCATCGGCTGGGTCATCGTGGGGTACTCGCAGCCCTATCTCCACGGCGAGCGCGGGCAGCCGCGCTACATCCGGTGCCTGATGCTGACGCTGGCCGCAGTCTCGCTGCTGGTGCTGACGAACAACTTGCTGGTGTTGGCGCTGGCCTGGGTCGGCACCAGCCTGGCCTTGCACGGCCTGCTCACTTTTTTCGACCGGCGGCCGCAAGCGCTGATCGCCGCCCACAAGAAGTTCCTCGCCAGCCGCGTGGCCGATTTGTTCCTGCTCGGCGGCTTCGCGCTGTTGGGCACGACGCTCGGCACGCTCGAGATCGACCGGGCCATCGCCGCTGCGCAGGCGCTGCAAAGCAAACCGGCAGCGCTGCAAATTGCCGCGCTGCTGATCGCTGCCAGCGCGCTATTGAAGTGCGCGCAGCTGCCGGTGCATGGTTGGTTGATTCAAGTGATGGAAGCGCCGACGCCGGTGTCGGCGCTGCTGCACGCCGGTGTCGTCAACCTCGGCGGCTTCTTGCTCATTCGCATGGGCACGCTTGTGGCCGATGTGCCGGCGGCGCAGGCGCTGCTCGTTGTGATCGGCAGTGTCACCGCTGTGGTGGCGGCGCTGGTGATGACGACGCGCATCAGCATCAAGGTGGCGCTGGCCTGGTCCACCTGCGCGCAGATGGGTTTCATGATGATGCAGTGCGGCCTCGGCCTGCACGACTTGGCATTGCTGCACCTCGTGGCGCACTCGCTGTACAAGGCGCACGCCTTTCTCGGCGCCGGTGGTGCGGTCGAACAAAACCGGCTGCGGCAGATGACGCTGCCGGAAGCGCCGCTGCGGCCAAGCATGTGGCTGCTCAGCGGCCTTGCAGGCGCGGTGCTGGTGGGCGGCGCGGCGCTGTCGTGGGGCATTCGGCCGGCCGAGGCGCCGGCGCTTTGGGCCCTTGCCGGCGTTTTGGCGTTGGCACTGACGCCACTTCTGGCGGGCTCGATGTCGCGGGCCGATGGGTTGCGGCGCGGGGGTTCGCTGGTCGGCACATTCACAGTGGCGTCATTGGTGGCGTTTTCCGTGGCGCTCGTCTACTTCGGCCTGCATGTCGTCAGCAGCCGCTGGCTCGGCACACAGGCCATGGGCGGGCCGCCGTCGTTCGCACTCGTCGCTTGGGTGCTCGGGTGCTTCGGTGCACTCTTCGTGGTGCAGGGCGCGGTGCGTGTGTGGCCGCAGGGCGCAATCGCGCGGAGGCTGTACCCATGGTTGTTCGCCGGGCTCTACCTCGATGAACTCTTCACACGGCTGACCTTTCGCGTGTGGCCGGCGCGCCTGCCACTCGCCGCAGCAACCCCGACCGCACCCGCGCTGGCAGCGGAATCCGCAACGCGCGCCACAGGAGCCCTTTGATGAACATCGCCGCCGAAGCCTCCATCGCGTCCGAGACCAGCCTCGACGCCGCCCTCGACGCAGCCATCACCGCCGCGTGCGCACGCATCGCGCCCACCTGGCCGCTCGACCGCTTTATCGCCGTCAACCCTTATTGGGGCCAACTCGAACGGCCGATCGCTGCCGCTGCCGCGCAGATGGCGGCGCTGTCGGGCAGCCCGCTGCTGATGACGCGCCCGTGGTTTCGCGCCGAGTGGAACGCCGGCCGCATCGGTCGCGAGCACCTGCAGGCGGCCATCGACGCTGCGGGCGCCGACTGCACGGTCGACGAACTGATCACTGCGCTGCCCGCCGCATCGGGCACGCCCAGCCGGCTGCCGCTGGCCACCGACCTGGTCGACTCGCAGCGTGATCTCGGTCATGCGATGGCCTGGCGCGACTACGTCACCCACCATGTCAGCCAGTGCTGTGCGGCCTACTTCGACAACGGCCAGGCCGCTTGGGGCCCCGACCGGGCCGGCGGCCTGTACCCGAGCTGGTTGCGCCAGTCGGCACACGACTTCGGCCCCGCCATGTTGATGGGCGACGCCGGCTTCACGCGCCGCCTCGCCGGCCTGCCCGGTGAGCCGCGAGCGCTGATCGCCGCCGCACTGCGCGCGCTCCGCGTGCCCGAAGCAGCGCGTGAAGCATATTGCACCGCGCTGCTGATGAGCATCAACGGCTGGGCCTCGTGGTGCGCCTATGAGCGCTGGCAAGCGCGCCTTGAGCAGGGCGACGACGCGCAGATCGTGCACCTTCTCGCGGTGCGCATGGCCTGGGAGTGGCTGCTCGACGAAGGCCACCCCGACGCCCGCGTGGCCGATGGCCTGCAGGCCACATGGCGCGACTGCGACGCCACGTTCGCCCGCCTCGAGCGCGCCTCGAGGCACGACTGGCTGTGGCAAGCCGCACTCGAGCGCAGCTACCAGGCGCCGCTGTGCCGCGGCCTGATGGCCGCGCCGCTGCCAGCCGCTGCGGCCACGGTTCCGGCCGTTCAGGCGGTGTTCTGCATCGACGTGCGTTCCGAGGTCTACCGGCGGGCGCTCGAGGCCAGCAGCGCGGCTGTGCAGACGCTCGGCTTCGCCGGCTTCTTCGCGATGTTCGTCGGTTACCGCCCGCTCGGCACCGAAATGCAGCGCCCGCAGTTGCCCGGCTTGATGGCGCCCGCGCTGTGTGTCACCGATGAATGCGACGCCCCGGCGCTCGGCGAAGTTTTGGTGCAGCGGCGCCGCCAGCAGCTGCAATGGCGCCAGCGCTGGCAAGCCTTTCGTGGCGGCGCCGGTTCGGGTTTTTCGTTCGTCGAGTCGTGCGGCCTGCTGTATGCCGGCAAGCTGTTGAAGCAGCGCCTGGGTGGCACCTTGCCGACCGGAAGCGTCGAGCAAACCGGGCTGACGGCCGACGACCGCGCCCGATTGCGCCCGCGCCTGCCGGCCATCGACTCGCCCGGCAGCCCGACGCTCGATGCACGCTGCACCATGGCCGCCACCGCCTTGGACGCGATGGGTTTGGCGCACCGGCTGGCGCGGCTGGTGCTGCTGGCCGGCCACGGCAGCCAGAGCACGAACAACCCGCACGCGGCGGGCCTGGACTGCGGCGCCTGTGGCGGCCAGACCGGCGAGGTCAACGCCCGCGTGCTGGCCCAACTGCTGAACGACGCGGCCGTGCGCCAGGGCCTGCAGGCACGCGGCATCGCAGTGCCCGAGGCCACGGTCTTCTTGGCCGGCCTGCACAACACCACCACCGACGACTTGGTGCTGTACGACACCGATCTATTGCCTGCAAGCCACGCGCCGGACCTCGACGCCTTGCGCGGCTGGCTCGCCGATGCGGGCAGGCGCGCGCGCGCCGAGCGGGCCGCGGCGCTCGGCCTCGCGGCGGTGGCCGATGACGCCAGCGCCTTGCACGCCGCATTGCAGTCACGCAGCGCCGACTGGGCGCAAACGCGCCCCGAGTGGGGCCTGGCCGACTGCGCCAGTTTTATCGTCGCCCCACGCAGCCGCAGCTGCCACCTGAACCTCGGCGGGCGCAGCTTTCTGCACGACTACGCGTGGCAGCGAGACGCGGGCTTCAAAGTACTCGAGTTGGTGATGACCGCGCCGATGGTGGTGACGAACTGGATCAACCTGCAGTACCACGCCTCGGTGGTCGACCCGCAGCGCTACGGCAGCGGCAACAAGGTGCTGCACAACGTGGTGGGCGGCCACATCGGCGTTTTCGAGGGCAACGGCGGCGACCTGCGCATCGGGCTGCCGTTGCAGTCGGTGCACGACGGCGAGCACTGGCGCCACACGCCGCTGCGGTTGAGTGTTTTCATCCAGGCGCCACAGGAGCCGGTCGATCGGATCATCGCGGCGCACACCACCGTGCGGCACTTGATCGACAACGCGTGGCTGCACGTGTTCCGGCTCGACGACGAGGCCGGGTGCTGGCGGCTCATCCCTGGCGGTGGCTGGGAGCCCGTGAAGGGCTGAAGCTGGCGACGCTGCTATGCCAGCGTGGCTGTGGCCAGCAGCGCAACGCTGCCGTCGGGTCCCTGCGCCTGCAAGTCCACTGTGTCGAGGCCGAGCGTGGCCATCAAGCGCACCGGCCCCAGATCGAACAGCGGCGCCACGCCGCGAAAGTTGAATGCAGACACCGGCCGGGGCGTGGACTGCCGCACCAGTTGCAGCAACAGCATCGCGGTCAGCGGCCCGTGCACCACGAGACCCGGATAGCCTTCGACCTCCACGGCGTAGACGCGGTCGTAGTGAATGCGGTGGGCGTTGAAAGTCAGCGCCGAGAAGCGAAACAGCAGCCGCGTGTCGGGCTGCAGCGTGCGTGACCAGCAGCCGGAGGGCGGCGGCGGCAGCACCGCTTGCACCGGCGCCGCAACGGCCGCGCCGGGCTCTCGATAGACGATGTCCTGCTCCTCTTCTAGGCACAGCACGCCGTCCTGCATGAAGCGATAGCCGACGGTGACAAAAGCCAGCGCGCCGCTTTTGCCCGCCTTCATCACCACGTCGCGGATCACGCCTTCGCGCAGCGCCGGCACCCCCGCGCGCAACAACCGGTGCACCTGCATGCGGGCGCCCGCGAACATGCGGCGCGGGTACGGAATCGGCGGCAGGAACCCACCGCGCTGCGGGTGACCGTCGGCGTCGAGCATGGCTTGCGGCGCGCGCGGCAAAAAGTAGAACCAATGCCACGGCAGCGGCAATGCGTCGCCCTCGGCGATCGGCGCGCCCGGCTCGTCGAGCATCGCTTGCGCGGCCTGCGCTTGCACCCGACACAGCGGGTCGTGAACCTGCTCCGTGCGGCCGATCCATTTCGAGAAGTCAGTTTCCATAAGCAATTCCGATGTTGGCTTCAGAAAGTCTGCGGATTTGCGCGGGAATCCACCCGGCCGCCTGCAAGGTAAGCAAATTTAACCTTAAGACTTCCGAAATCGAGCGCCACACGGCCCTGCCGACAACATCACCACCAACGCACCGAGACCGACTTTGACAGCCACCCGCCCACAGCTCGATACGCGTTCCACCATTGCCAGTGCCTGCGCGCTCGAAGGCGTCCGCGTCATCGACGTCGGCAACTTCCTGGCCGGGCCTTACGCGGCCACGCTCCTGGGCGAGTTCGGCGCCGAGGTGATCAAGGTCGAGCACCCCGATGGTGGCGACCCGATGCGCCGCTTCGGCACCGCAACGGCGGAGCCCGATGCCACGCTCGCGTGGCTGAGCGAAAGCCGCAACAAGAAGTCGATCACCTGCGACCTGCTGCAGGCCGAAGGCGTGGCGCTGTTCCTCAAACTGGTCGCGAAATCCGATGTGCTGGTCGAGAACTTTCGCCCCGGCACGATGGAAAGCTGGGGCCTGACGTGGGACGTGCTGCACGCGGTGAATCCGAAGCTCGTGATGCTGCGCGTCACTGGCTACGGCCAGACCGGGCCGTACCGCCGCCGCTTGGGTTTCGCGCACATCGCCCAGGCCTTCGGCGGCCTGAACTACCTGGCGGGCTACCCGGGCGAAACGCCGGTGCTGCCGGGCACCGTGCCGCTCGGTGACTACATCGCCAGCTTGTTCGGTGCCGTTGGCGTGATGATCGCGCTGCGGCACGCCGAGCACACCGGGCGCGGCCAGGTCATCGATGTCGGCATCTACGAAGCGGTGTTCCGCGTTCTTGAAGAAATCGCCGCCTCGTACGGCCTGCACGGCACGGTGCGCGAGCGTGAAGGTTCAGGCAGCTTCGTGGCCTGCCCGCACGGCCACTTTCGCAGCAGCAACGGCAAGTGGATCGCCATCGCCTGCACCACCGACAAGATGTTCGAGCGCTTGGCGCTCGCGATGGGCCGCCCCGAGCTGGCGTCGGCCGAGATGTACGGTCCCCAGCACAAGCGCCTGAAGGCGCGCGCCGAGGTCAATCGCATCGTCACCGAATGGGTGGGCGCCCACGACCGTACCGAGGTGCTCGAGAAGTGCCTGGCCGAAGAAGTGCCGGCCGGCAAGGTAAATTCAATTGCCGACATCTTTGCCGACGAACACTTCCAGGCGCGTGGCAATTTGGCCCGGGTGCGGGCCGGTGACCTGGGCGAGGTGGTCGTGCCCGGCGTGGTGCCGCGGCTATCGGCCACACCGGGGCGCATCGATCACCTCGGTCCGACGCTGGGCAATGCCAATGCCGATGTGCTGGGCGGCCTGCTGGGCTTGCAGGCCGAAGAAATCCGCCGGCTGCGCCAGCAGCGGGTCGTCTGAAAAGAGCTCCCCCGATGCAAGCCGCAACCAAAGCCACCCCCGCCGCGCCAGCCCTCCACGGCTTGCGGGTGATCGACATCGCAACCGTCATCGCCGCGCCCTATTGCGCCACGCTGCTGGGCGAATTCGGCGCCGATGTGCTCAAGCTGGAGCACCCCGACGGCGGCGATGCGCTGCGCCGCTTCGGCACGCCTTCGCAACGCGGCGACACGCTGACCTGGCTGAGCGAGGCGCGCAACAAGCGCTCGATGACCATCGACCTGCGCACGCCCGAAGGCGCCGAAGTGTTCAAGCAGCTCATCGCCAAGACCGACGTGCTGTGCGAGAACTTCCGCACCGGCACGCTCGAGAAGTGGGGCCTGGGCTGGGATGTGCTGAAGGCCATCAACCCGGGCCTGGTAATGTTGCGCGTCACCGGTTACGGCCAGACCGGGCCGTACAAAGACCGACCGGGTTTCGCGCGCGTGGCGCATGCCGTCGGCGGCATCGCCTACCTCGCCGGCATGCCCAAGGGCACACCGGTGACGCCGGGCTCGACCACGCTCGGCGACTACATGACGGGCCTTTACGGCTGCCTCGGCGTGTTGATGGCGCTGCGCCACAAGGAACGCACCGGCGAGGGCCAATACGTGGACGCGGCGCTGTACGAATCGGTGTTCCGCTGCACCGAGGAGCTGGCGCCGGCGTTCGCGATGTTCGGCGTGGTGCGCGAACGCGCGGGCTCGTCGCACAACGACTTCGCGGTGCCGCACGGCCACTTCGCTACCAAAGACGGCAAGTGGGTCGCCATTTCGTGCGCCACCGACCTGCTGTTCGAGCGGCTGTCGCGCGCGATGGGGCGGCCCGAACTCGCCTCGACCGACTTCTACGGCGACCAGGCCACGCGCCTGACCCACCGGCACGACGTCAACGAAATCGTGCGCGACTGGTGCGGCGCGATGACGCGCGAAGACGTGCTGCAGCGCTGCTACGCCACCGACACACCGGCCGGCCCGCTGAACAACATCGCCGACATTTTCGGCGACCGCCAGTTCCACGCCCGCCGCAACCTCGTGACGATGGACGCGCCCGACACCGGCGAGCAAATCATCGTGCCGGCACCGGTGCCGCGCCTGTCGGACACGCCGGGCAGCATCCGCACGCTCGGGCCCAAGCTCGGCGAGCACACCGACGAGATCCTGCGCGAGGTGCTGGGCTACGACGACGCGCAGATCGCCAAACTGCGCGCGAGCAAGGCCGTCTGATGTCTGCCCTGAGCCAAGGCATCCTGCACGGCCTGCGCATCGTCGAAGGCTCGGCCTTCGTCGCTGCGCCGCTCGGTGGCATGAGCCTGGCGCAGCTGGGCGCCGATGTGATCCGCTTCGACCCGATCGGCGGCGGGCTCGACCACGGCCGCTGGCCCGTCACGGCCGATGGCCGATCGCTGTTTTGGGCCGGCATGAACAAGGGCAAGCGCTCGATCGCCGTCGACATCCGCCAGCCGCGCGGGCAAGAATTGCTGACGGCGCTGATCACCGCGCCCGGTGCCGACGCCGGCATGTTCAGCACCAACTTTCCGGCGCGCGGCTGGCTCGCGTACGACAAGCTCGCCGCGCAGCGCGCCGACCTCGTCATGGTCAACCTGCTGGGCCGGCGCGACGGCGGCTCCGAGGTCGACTACACCGTGAACCCGCAGCTCGGCTTCCCGGCGCTGACCGGGCCGGCTTCGAGCCGCGAGCCCACCAACCATGTCTTTCCGGCCTGGGACGCGATCGCCGGCAACATGATCGCCACTGCGCTGCTGGCCGCGCTGCGCCACCGCGATCGCACCGGCATTGGCCAGCTCGTGACGCTCGCGCTGAAGGACGTGGGCCTGACGATGCTCGGGCACCTGGGCATGATTGCCGAGGCCCAGGTGAACGGCGTCGATCGGCCGCGCTACGGCAACAACCTCTACGGCGCCTTCGGCCGCGACTTCGCCACAGGCGATGGCGAGCGCGCGATGGTGGTGGGCCTGACCGACATGCAATGGGGCTGCCTGCTCAAGGCCACCGGATTGGGCGATGCGGTGGCCACGCTCGGCCGGCAACTGCAGATCGACCTGACCGAAGAAGGCAACCGCTTCCATGCCCGCGAAGCGTTGGCCGCCTTGTTCGAGCCGTGGTTCGCAGCGCGCACCCTCGCCGAAGTGAGCGCCGTTTTCGAAACCCACCGCGTCACGTGGGGGCCGTACCGCACCGTGACCCAGGCGCTTGCACAAGACCCCGACATGTCCGCCGCCCACCCGATGTTCAACCTGATCGACCAGCCCGGCATCGGCAGCTACTTGGCGCCCGCTTCGCCGCTCGACTTCAGCAAGGTGCCACGCCTGCCTGCCGTGCCCGCGCCGCTCCTCGGCCAGCACACCGACGAGATCCTGCAGGACGTGCTGGGCCTGTCGGCCGCCGAGGTGGGCTCGCTGCACGACGCCGGCATCGTTGCCGGCCCCACGAATTGAATGTCATCGACGGAGACCCCCTTGAAGCTTCCCCAAAACTTCTACAAGCCGCTGGCCATCGGCGCGCCGGCACCGTTTCGTGAACTGCCGGTGCGGCCGGAGCGCGTGGTGCACTTCTTCCCGCCGCACATCGAGAAGATCCGCGCCCGCCTGTCAGAGACCGCGCGGCAGGTCGACGTGCTGTGCGGCAACCTCGAAGACGCCATTCCGCTCGACGCCAAAGAGGCGGCGCGTGCGGGCTTCATCTCGGCGGTGCAGAACAGCGACCTTGGCGACACCGGCCTGTGGGTGCGCGTGAATTGCCTCAACAGCCCGTGGCTCCTCGACGACCTGGCGCAAATAGTCGCCGGTGTCGGCAACCGGCTCGACGCCGTGATGATTCCGAAGGTCGAAGGCCCGTGGGACATCCACTTCGTCGACCAGTACTTGGCTCTACTCGAAGCGCGCCACGGCATTCAGAAACCGATCCTGATCCACGCGCTGCTCGAGACCGCCGAGGGCGTGAAAAACGTCGAGCAGATCGTGTGTGCCAGCCCGCGCATGCACGGCCTGAGTCTGGGGCCGGCCGACCTCGCGGCATCGCGCGGCATGAAGACCACGCGCGTCGGTGGCGGCCACCCATCTTACGGCGTGATGGCCGACCCGGTCGAAGGCCGGACCGACCGCAGCTTCGTGCAGCAAGACCTGTGGCACTACACGCTGGCGCGCATGGTGGATGCGTGCGCGGCGAGCGGCATCCGTGCCTTCTACGGTCCGTTCGGCGACCTGAAGGACGAGGCCGGCTGCGAAGCGCAGTTCCGCAACGCCTTCATCATGGGCTGCACCGGCGCGTGGTCGCTGGCACCGAACCAGATCGCCATCGCGCGGCGCGTCTTCAGCCCCGACGTGAAAGAAGTTCTGTTCGCCAAGCGCATTTTGGAGGCCATGCCCGATGGCACCGGCGTCGCCACGCTCGACGGCAAGATGCAGGACGACGCCACCTGGAAGCAGGCCAAGGTGATGGTCGACCTGGCCCGCCTGGTCGCGCGCAACGACCCGGCGCTGGCGCAGGCCTACGGGTTCGAGGGCGGCGCGGCATGACGACGCGAACACCCCTCAAAACCAACGCCGGCAACTTCTTCGAAGATTTCCGCGTCGGTCAGCACCTGGTGCATGCGCCGCCGCGCACGGTGACCAGCGGTGAGGTGGCGCTGTACACGGCGCTGTTCGGTTCGCGCTTCGCGGTGAACTCATCCGACCCGTTCGCGCAAGCGCTCGGCATGCCGCGCGCGCCGGTCGATTCGATGCTCGTCTTCCACCTCGTGTTCGGCCGCACGGTGGCCGACATCTCGCTCAACGCCATCGCCAACCTGGGTTACGCCGGCGGCATGTTCGGCGTGCCGGTCTACCCCGGCGACACGCTCAGCAGCGACTCGCGCGTGGTCGGCTGCAAGCCCAACAAGGACGGCAAGACCGGCGTGGTCTACGTGCGCTCCACCGGCGTCAACCAACACGGGCAGACGGTGCTCGACTACCGCCGCTGGGTCATGGTGAAAAAGCGCGACGCCGATGCCGCCACGCCCGAGACCGTCGTGCCCGAATTGCCCGAGTCGGTGCCCGTGACCGAACTGCACTGCCCGTACACGCTGGCCGCTGGCAGCTATGACACGGCACGCGCAGGCGCCGATTTCCTGTGGGACGACTACGCGGTCGGCGAACGCATCGACCATGTCGACGGCACGACCATCGAGGAGGCCGAGCACATGCTGGCCACGCGGCTGTACCAAAACACCGCCAAGGTGCACTTCAACCAGCACATCGAGCGTGAGGGCCGCTTCGGCAAACGCATCGTCTACGGCGGGCACGTGATCAGCATCGCGCGTGCGCTGTCGTTCAACGGCCTGGCGAATGCGTTGAACGTCGCCGCCATTCACGGAGGCCGCCACACCGCCCCGAGCTTTGCCGGCGACACGATCTACGCCTGGTCGGAGGTGCTCGCCAAAGATTCGCTGCCCGGCCGCAGCGACATCGGCGCGCTGCGCGTGCGCACCGTGGCCACCAAGGACCGCGCCTGCCATGACTTCCCCGGCCACGACACCACTGCCGCGGCCGACCCCGCCGTGGTGCTCGACCTCGACTACACCGTGCTGATGCCCCGCCGCTGATGCACCGCCGCTGACGGAACCCGATGATGACCACGACCACCACCGCAGAACGCCCGGCCACGCTGCCAGAGGCCCACACCAACCCCGTGCGCACCCGGCGCGATTGGGAGACGCAGCGTGCCGCTGCGCTCGCCGACCCCGGCGCGTTCCACGGTGCCATCGCCAAACGGCAGCTGCACTGGTTCGTCGCCTCGGCAGCCGAGTGCGGTGCATGGCTCACCTTCGACGAAACGCGTCGTCTGTGGACCGGCTGGGAGGTGACCACCGGCGCGGCCCTGACGGCCGACCTGGGCGAAGCTTTCGAGCCGTGGCAGCGGGCCTTCAACTCCGATGACGCGCCGCACTGGAAGTGGTTCGAGGGCGGCTTGACCAACGCGTGCTTCAACGAAGTCGACCGCCACGTGCTCGCCGGCTTCGGTGCTGAGGCCGCGTTCTTGTTCGAAGGCGACCGCTGGGACATGTCGCAAGACGGCGGCCGCGGCGCACCGGTGGAGGCTTACGCAATCTCGCGCAAGCGCCTGCTGCTCGAGACCGCCAAGTGCGCGCTGGCGCTGCAGGCACTCGGCGTGCGCTCCGGTGACCGCATCGCGCTCAACCTGCCAAACATCCCGGCGCAGCTGTACTGGACCCAAGCCGCCAAGCGTCTGGGCGTGGTCTACACGCCGGTGTTCGGCGGCTTCAGTGACAAGACGCTTTCCGACCGCATCCACGATGCCGGTGCGCGCGTGGTCATCACCGCCGACGGCGGTTACCGCAACGCGCAGATCGTGCCGTTCAAGACCGCCTACACCGACCCTGCACTCGATGATTACGTGCCGGTGCCGGTGGTGCGCGCTGCGATCGCGCAGCGCCTGGCCTCGCTCGGTACGGAGCTGAATCTGAACGACAGTGACGCGCAGCAGCTGCTCGCCACCGTCGACGACACCCTTGCCGGCGAAGTAACGGTGCAGCGCAGCGACGCGATGCGCGGTGTGGGCCGAGCGCTGCGCGAGCTGGGCCGCCAGGGCCGGCTGAACGCCGCGGCGGCGTCGCGGCTGCGCACGGCGGTGGCAGAAGCGCTGGTGGCCACGCCACCGCGCGTCGACGCCGTGGTCGTGGTGCGCCACACCGCGCAGGCCGATCTGGTCTGGCGGGCAGAGCGTGACCGCTGGAGCCACGAGCTCACCGACACCGCGCTTGCCACGCTGCTGGCCGCAGCCCGCACCGCTGGTTTCGACGTGGCCGACGAGGCCGCGCTCATGACCTTGCCCGATGCCGACTTCGTGCGCGCGGTGTGGGCCAGCAGCCCACCCACGCCGCTCGATGCCGAGTACCCGCTGTTCTTCATCTACACCTCGGGCTCCACCGGCAAGCCCAAGGGCGTGGTGCACGTGCACGGCGGCTACACCGCGGGCGTGGCGCACACCATGAAAGTGGCGTTCGACGCGCGGCCGGGCGACGTGGTCTACGTCGTGGCCGACCCCGGCTGGATCACCGGCCAGAGCTACATGCTGAGTGCCACGATGACCACGCGCTGCACCGGTGTGCTCGGCGAAGGCGCGCCCACCTTCCCGCATGCCGGGCGCTACGCCTCGATGATCGAGCGCTACCGCGTGCGCATCTTCAAGGCAGGCGTCACCTTCCTGAAAACCATCATGGCCGACGCGCAAAACGCGCGCGATGTGCGCCAGTACGACCTCTCCAGCCTGCGCGTGGCGACCTTCTGCGCCGAGCCCACCAGCCCCGCGGTGCAGCAGTTCGGCATGGACCTGATGACGCCGAACTACATCAACAGCTACTGGGCCACCGAGCACGGCGGCATGGTCTGGACCCACTTCTACGGCAACGCCGATTTCCCGCTGCAGGCCGATGCCCACACCTACCCGCTGCCCTGGATCGCAGGCGACGTGTGGGTCGAAGACGCCGACGCCGCGCGCAGCACCTTCACGCCCTGGCAGCGCGACCCGGCCGCCGGCGGCGTGGCCTGGCGCCGCGCGGCTCTCGACGAAAAAGGCGAGATCGTCATCGCTGCGCCTTACCCGTATCTGGCGCGCACGGTCTGGGGCGACTCGACCAATTTCCGCGTCGAGGAAATCGGCGGCGGTGTGCGCGTGCAGACCGGCTGGAAGGGCGACGGCGAGCGTTGGTCCAGCACCTACTGGAAGCGCTGGCGCGGGGCATGGGCCTACACGCAGGGCGACTTCGCCGTCAGCTACCCCGACGGCAGTTTCAGCCTGCACGGCCGCAGCGACGATGTCATCAACGTCAGCGGTCACCGCATGGGCACCGAAGAGATCGAAGGCGCCATCCTGCGCCACAAGGCGCTCGACCCGGACAGCCCCGTCGGCAACGTCATCGTCGTCGGCGCGCCGCACCGCGAAAAGGGCCTCACGCCGCTGGCTTTCGTGAAACCGGCCGCCGGCCGCAAGCTGACGCAAGACGATCGTCGGCGCCTGGCCGACCTGGTGCGCAGCGAGAAGGGCGCAGTGGCCGTGCCGAGCGACTTCATCGAGGTCAGCCAGTTCCCTGAAACGCGCAGCGGCAAGTACATGCGGCGCATGGTGCGTGCGCTGGTCGAGGGCACCGACGTTGGCGATGCGTCGACCCTGAAGAACCCCGAAGCCATCGGCGAACTGCAACGCGTCATCGGCGACTGGAAGCGCAAGCAGCAGCTTGCCGACGACCAGCAAATGTTCGAGCGCCACCGTTACTTCACGGTGCAGTACAACGCGGTCGCAACAGTGCAGGGCGCACAGCGCGTGGCAACCGTGACGGTGACCAACCCGCCGGTGAATGCGCTCAACGAACGCGCGCTCGACGAGCTGACGGTGGTGGTCGAGCACCTGTCGCGCCGCGACGATGTGGTCGCCGTGGTCTTCACCGGGCAGGGCACCGCCAGCTTCGTCGCCGGCGCCGACATCCGGCAATTGCTCGAAGACATCCACACGCTCGACGAAGCGCGCGCGCTGCCGAACAACGCGCACCTGGCCTTCCGCAAGATCGAACGCATGGGCAAGCCCTGCATCGCCGCGATCCAGGGCGTGGCGCTCGGCGGCGGCATGGAGTTCGCGCTGGCCTGCCACTGGCGCATCGCCGAGCCCACGGCGCGCTTTGGCCAGCCCGAGATCCGCCTGCGCCTCTTGCCCGGCTACGGCGGCACGCAGCGGCTGCCACGCCTGCTGGCCACGCGCCGCGGCGAGGCAGGCTTGCGCGACGCGCTCGACCTGATCCTCGGCGGCCGCAACATCGGCGGCGCCGAGGCGCTGGCGCTCGGTGTGGTGGACGAGCTGGCCGGTGCGTCGTCCGATGTCCTTTCGGCCGCTCATGCACGCATTCGCGAGTACTTGCAAGGTGGCGAAGCAAGCGCACTCGGCGCCGCTATGCGCGAACGCCACGACGGACTGGTGGCGTGGAACCTGCCGGCCGCGGAGTCGCTCGACACCGCGCTGGCCGACGACCATTTGCAGCAGGTGCATGCACAACTTTCATGGGCCGGCCGCGGCGAAGCGCGCGACCGTGCGCTGCAGGCCATCCGCACCGGCTGGACCGAAGGGCTCGACGCCGGCCTCGCGGTCGAAGCCGAGCTGTTCGCGCAGGCGGTGATCGACCCCGAAGGCGGCAAGACCGGCATCCGGCAGTTCATGGACAAGCAGAGCCCGGCGCTGCCGATCCGCCGCGACGGCGTGAAACTGGTTGCCGAACACGACGCCTTTATCGCCACGCAAACGACACAGGGTGGCCTGCTCGAGCGCGGCGCGCCGTTCTATCCCGGCATCACGCCGCTGCCGGCATGGCAGTACGCTTTCGGCGTGCCGCGCGACCCGGCGACCGGCGAGCCGCGCTTCGGCGCGCCGCGCACCAGCGAGGTCGAGTTGATCGTGTCGGTGGAGCCGCCGGAGCCGAACGAGGCATTGGTCTACATGCTGGCCTCGGAAGTCAACTTCAACGACCTCTGGGCACTCACCGGCATCCCGGTTTCGCCCTTCGACAACCACGAAGAAGACGTGCAGGTCACCGGCTCGGGCGGCGTGGCACTGGTGGCCGCACTCGGCAGCGAAGCCAAACGCGAGGGCCGCCTCAAAGTGGGCGATCTGGTGGCGGTGTACTCGGGCCAGACCGAGTTGCTCAGCCCGTTGGCCGCGCGCGATCCGATGTATGTCGGCTTCTCGATCCAGGGCTACGAGACGCGCACCGGCAGCCACGCGCAGTTCCTCGTCACGCAGGCGCCGCAACTGCATCCGCTGCCGGCCGACCTGACCTTGGAGCAGGCCGGCAGCTACATCCTGAACCTGGGCACGATCGTGCGGGCGCTCTTCACCACACTGAAGATTGCGCCGGGCAAGGCGTTGTTCGTCGAAGGCTCGGCCACCGGCACCGGCTTGGAGGCGCTGAAGAGTGCCACCCGCGCCGGCTTGGCAGTGACCGGCGGCGTGTCGAGCCCAGCGCGCGCCGCGTTCATCGCTATGCAGGGCGCGGCAGGCGCGCTCGACCGCACCGAGGCGCGCTTCGCCGGCCTGTACACACCGGTGCCCGAAGCCGATCCGGCGGCGTGGGAAGCGGCCGGCGTTCCGCTGCTCGACGAATACCGGCGTCAGAACGGTGGCCGGCTGGCCGACTACGCCGTCTCGCACGCTGGCGAGACCGCTTTCCCGCGCAGCTTCCAGTTGCTGGCCGAAGGGGGTTCGCTGGCGTTCTACGGCGCCTCGTCCGGCTACCACCTCACGTTTGTCGGCAAGCCCGGTACCGCGTCGCCCGAGGCCATGCTGCAACGCGCAGGCGCCCGCGCCGGCGAGGCCGTGCTGCTGTACTACGGGCCGGGCAGCACCGCGTTGCTCGACAGCACCGGGCTCGAGATGATCGAGGCCGTGCGCGCCATCGGTGCGCGCACCGTGGTGGCCACGGCCACCGACGCGCAGCGCGAGTTCGTGCAGTCGCTCGGCTTCGAGGACGCGGTAGCCGGCGTGGTGTCGATCGAAGACATTCGCCGTCGTCAGGGCGACAATTTCGATTGGCCTACGACCATGCCGCGGCTGGCCGACGCGAAGGCCGACATCGAGACTTTCCGCCACGGCGTGCGCGACTTTCAAGACCGCACGCTCAAGCCCTTCGGCGCCGCGGTGGGCGCGCTGCTGAGGAGCCCCGACAACCCGCGTGGCGCGCCCGATCTGGTCATGGAACGCGCCGGCCACGACGCGCTCGGCGTCAGCACCGCGCTGGTCAAGCCCTTCACTGGCCGCGTGGTCTATTGCGAAGAAATGTCGGGCCGGCGCTACGCCTTCTACGCGCCGCAGGTGTGGACGCGCCAGCGCCGCATCCTGATGCCCACGGCCAGCATCCTCGGCACGCACTTGTGCAACGCCTATGAGGTCACGCGCATGAACGACATGGTGAGTGCAGGCCTGCTCGACGTGACCGAGCCCACGGTCGTGCCGTGGCACGAACTGCCCGCCGCGCACCAGGCCATGTGGGACAACCGGCACCAGGGCGCGAACTACGTCGTGAACCACGCGCTGCCGTCGCCCGGCCTGCGCAGCAAAGAAGCGCTGTTCGAAGCCTGGGCCGCCGGCGAGCGCGCCTGACGCCGCAGAGGCGCCCCGCACACCCGCACAACCGCACATGCCCATCCAATCGTGACTACCGGGAGACTTGAGATGTCCAAAACCATGACCGCATCACCGGCGACGGCCGCCGCCGATGCCATCGCCAATACACAACCCGGCCGCCTGGCCGGCAAGGTGGCGCTGATCACCGGCGCCGCCGGCAACCTCGGTGGCGAAATCGTGCCCCACTACCTGCGCCAGGGCGCCGTGGTCGTGCTGTCGGGCCGAACGCAAGCCCGGCTGAATGCAGCGCTCGACGCCGCGCTCACCGATACCGGCGTACCGCCGACACAAGTCGACGCCGTGGTCATGGACGGCGCCGACCCCGACAGCGTGCGCCGCGGCATCGCCGAGATCGTGGCGCGTCACGGGCGGCTCGACATCCTCGTCTACAACGCCGGCTCGGCCGGGCCGCGGCAGCCGCTCGAAAAGGTGCCGCTGACCGGCGACGAACTCGACGCCTTGCGTGCCGACGGCGCAACCGACACCGAGACCCTGGCCGACGCGATGCGCAACATCCTCGGCGTCTCGTGGAACATGCTCCGCGCGGCGGCGCCGGTGTTGCGACCCGGCGCCTCGGTAATCAACATCTCGACCATCTTTTCGCGCACGCAGTACTACGGCCGCACCGCTTACGTGGTGCCGAAGGCGGCGCTGAACGCGCTGTCGCGCCAGCTCTCCGAAGAGCTCGGCGCACGCGGCGTTCGCGTCAACACCGTGTTCCCCGGGCCGATCCGCAGCGAGCGCATCCGCAGCGTCTTTGCCACGATGGACCAGCTCAAGGGCGCCGAGCCCGGCGCCACCGCGGGCGAGTTCTTCGACCTCATGACGCTCGAGCGCCCCTTCGACGATGCGCCGCCGCAAAAAGATTTTCCCGTGCCGCGCGACGTGGCCCACACCTGCGTCTTCCTGGGCAGCGACGAGTCGGCGGCCTTCAACGGCCACGACTTCGAGGTCACGCACGGCATGCGCGTGCGCAAGGAAAGCCGCAGCACGTGGGTCAACCGGCCGACGATGCGCACCGTCGATGCGCACGGGCAAACCGTGCTCGTGGCTGCCGGCGACCAGGTGGCCGATGCGGTCGGCATCGCGCGCCTGCTGGCCGAGGTGGGCGCGCATGTGATCCTGGGCTTGGCGCGCGAGTCCGACTGCGCGCTGGCGCGCGACCGGCTGGCCGGCCTGCGCTCCGATGAGCGCATCGACGTGCGGGTGTTCGACCGCGTCGAGCCCGCCACCATGGACAGCGCGCTGGCCGAAGACCACGGCGGTCCGATCACCGGCGCCGTCATCTTGCCGGCGCACGGCGCCGACCGTTTCACCGGCAGCCTGGCCGCTGCGAGCGACGGCGACATGGAGGCCTTCGTCGATGAAGAACTCGGCGGTGCCATTGCCGTGGCGCGCAAGCTCAGCCGCTACTGGAAAGACCGCGACGACCTGACGCAAGAGCCGCGCTTCGTCTTCGTGACCAACGGCGGTGATGGGGGCGGCAGCAGCGAACGCGCCGGCAGCGGATTGGCCTGGGCCAACATGCTGCGGTCGTCGATGGAAGAACTCATCCGCGTCTGGCGCGACGAGAGCGAGGTCGACGTGCGCCTGGGCCGCCGCGCTTTCCGCGAATGGGGCAACCAGATCATTCGTTACGACAACACCGAGGCCGAGAGCCTGCCATTCACCGCCGGCCATGCCGCGCGCCTTTTGTTCAAGGAGCAGCGCATCCGCCAGGTCAACCTGTACCTGCCTACAAGCATCGTCGAAGCCAGCGGCGCGCGCCGCGCCACGGTGGGTTTCACAGAAAACCTGGCTGGCCTGCACATCGGCAAGGTCGCCCTCATCACCGGCGGCTCGGCCGGCATCGGCGGCGCGGTCGCGCGGCTGCTGGCCCTCGGCGGCGCCAAGGTAATGCTGGCAGCCCGCCGCGAGAGCGAATTGCTGGTCACGCGCGCACGGATCGTCGGTGAACTCGAAGACATGGGCTACTCGGGTGCCGAGCGCCGCGTGGGCATCCTGCCCGGCGTCGACGTCGGCCAACTCGAGACGCTGGCGCCGGCCGTGAAGGCCACGCTGGCTGCGTTCGGCCGCATCGACTACCTCATCAACAACGCCGGCGTTTCGGGTGCCGAGGAGATGGCAGTCGACATGAGCGTGCAGGCCTTCAACGCCACTCTGGACGCAAATCTTGTCTCCAACTACGCGCTGATGCACGAGGTGCTGCCGCTGATGAAAGCGCAGGGCAGCGGCTACATCCTGAACGTGTCGAGCTTCTTCGGTGGCGAGAAGTACCTTGCCGTGGCCTACCCCAACCGCAGCGACTACGCGGTGAGCAAGGCGGGTCAACGCGCGCTCGTCGAAAACCTCGCGCGCTTCCTCGGGCCCGAGGTGCAGATCAACGCCATCGCGCCGGGCCCCGTCGAAGGCGAGCGGCTCAAGGGCGTGGGCACGCGGCCCGGCCTGTTCGAGCGCCGCGGCCGTTTGATCCTCGAGAACAAGCGCCTGAACGCCGTGCACAGCGCCATCGTCAAGGCGCAGCGCCGCGGGCAGCGCGTGGGAGCGTTGCTGGAGCGCCTGGCGGCCAACGACGTGCCGATGCTTGCGATGGACACCGACGCGCCCTCCGAGCTGCGCGAGCTCGGTGTGGCCTGCCACAAGGAGCGTGGCGACGCTTCGAACTTCGGCAACTACCTGCTCAGCGCTGCCATCGGCCGCCGCCTGCTGGCGCGGCTGCGTCTGGGTGGCCTGCTGCTCGACGACGACCAATGGCAGCACTGCGCCGAGGACGACTGGCTCAAGCGCCTGCCGCCCGACGACCAGCCCTTCCTGCCGCTCAAGAGCATCCAGGACGAAGCGGCCAAGGTGCGCAACGGCGTGCTGTCATTGCTGCACCTGGGCAAGATGCCGACCGAGACCGAAGTCGCGCTGGCGACCGTTTATTTCCTCGCCGATCGCGCCGTCAGCGGCGAGACCTTTATGCCCTCGGGCGGCCTGAGCCTGGAGCGCTCGATCACCGAGCGCGAGTTGTTCGGCAGCGCCAAGCGCGAGCGCCTCGAGATGATGCGCGGGCGCACCGTGTGGCTGATCGGCGAGCACCTGGTCGAGTACCTGGCCGAAGCGGCGCGACAGCTGGTGACCGAATGCCATGTCGGCCGCGTCGTGTTGCTGACGCAAACCGAAGGCGGCGCGGCTGCATTGCGCGCTGCGCTGCGCGATGTGCCGGCCGACCTGCTGCACACCGCGGCGGTCGAAGGCGACCTCGAATCGGGCATCGACGCCGCGTTGCGCCTGCACGGCTACCCGGCCACGATCGTGAGCACGCCGTTCGCGCCGCTGCCTGCCAAGCTGCAAGGTGGTGACGGTGCGGGCACGCTCGACGCCGCGGAGTTTCGCCAGATGGTGCAGGACCAGCTGACGCACCAGTTCCGCGTGGCGCGCAAGGCCAGCCTGATCGACGGCACCCAGCTCGTGCTGGTCTCGCCCGACGTGCCGGCAGGCGCCGACCCCACGGGCGCGTGCTTCGCGATGGCCAACTTCATCAAGACCACGCTGCACGCCTTCACCGCCACCTTGGCGGTCGAAAACGAACGGCTGGTGCACGACGTGCCGGTGAACCAGATCAACCTGACACGCCGCGCGCGCAGCGAGGAGCCCCGCAACCAGGCCGAGCACCTCGAGGAAGTGCGTCGCTTCGGCCGCGCCGTGCTGCTGGCCGGCGCGCCGCTGCCCGATGCCGAGGACTCTCGCTACCGCTCGCGAATCTACCGGGGCATGGCGATCACGGTTTAGGTTGTCGTGTCCGATGCGGCGTTGCATTCTTTCGCAGCAGGATCGCCCGCACGTTCAATCCGCACTCGGATCGATCAGCATCTTGGCGCCTGTGTTGCGCATTGCGTAGGCGGTGATCGCATCGAGCGACAGCGCTTCGCGCAGCGACAGTGTGCGCGCGTAGTGGCTTGCGAACGTGGTGTGCAATTCGGCGACTACCCGCTGCTTCAGGCGATCCGATGCGGGCGTGCCGATGCGCTGCAGGAACGGAAACATCAGCCAGCCGCCGACGCCCCAGGTCATGCCGAAGTTGCGCTGGAGTTCGGTAGGCCCGGTGTCGAGCCCGCCGTAGATGTAGACCTGCTTGTGCACGTTGCTGCCGTAGCGGCTGTACTCGGTCGCGCGGCGGGCGATCGAGGCCTCCATTGCGGTCAGCACCTGGCCCGCGAGGCGGCCACCGCCGATGGCGTCGAAGGCGATCGTGGCTCGCGTCGCGACCAACGCTTCGGGGAGGTCGTGCATGAACGAGGCCGCACTGCTGTCGCAAACATGTGCAGCACCCAGGCCGCGCAGCAACGCGGCTTGCTCGGGCTTGCGAACGATGTTGACGAGGCCGATGCCGTCCGCCTGGCAGATGCGGTTGAGCATCTGCCCGAGGTTGGAGGCGGCTGCCGTGTGGACCAGCGCGCTGTGGCCTTCAAGGCGCATCGTCTCGGTCATGCCGAGGGCGGTCAGCGGGTTGACGAAACACGAGGCGCCTGCTGCCGCCGACGTGCCTTGCGGCAAACGCAGGCAGGCTGCGGCGGGCACGGTGCGGTGCTGGCTGTACATCGCGCCGCCGAGCACCGCGACTGTCTGCCCCAAAAGCGACTGCGCCAGCGCCGAGCTGCCCGCGGCCACCACCGTGCCCGCGCCCTCGTTGCCCACCGGCAGCGACTGGCCGACGCGCGCCTTCATCGCAGCCAGCGCGCGCTCGGGCACGCTCGCGCTGATCACGGGGCGGCCCGGCGCGCCGCCCACGGTGGCCGTGCTCATGTCGGCGGCACCGAAGAGCAGGCCGATGTCCGATGGGTTGATCGGCGTGGCCTCGATGCGCACGACGACCTCATCGGCTTGTGGTGCCGGCACCGCGGTGTCGACGAGTGACAGCTCCAGTCGCCCTTGTGCAGTGATCAGCGAACGCAGTTGCAGGCTACTCTTGGGTGCGGACATGGTGTACCTCCGGTGGGTTGAAAAGCCGGGTTCGGCTGCGCGGATTGTGGCCATGCAGCGCCGTGCCGTGAGAAACACGCGCATTCGACAGGCCCATTCGCCGAACGACGCCAACGCGACCGCGCCGCGGCTCGCCGCACGACACACTCCACGCCGAGCGATCTGCCGCAACTCACCGCAACTCACCGAGACGAACCCATGAACCGAGTCCTTGCCCACTGCGGCGCCCGCTACCCCATCCTGCAGGCCCCCATGGGCTGGATCGCACGCAGCGCGCTCGCCTCGGCGGTGTCGCAGGCCGGTGGCCTGGGCATCATCGAGACTTCGTCGGGCGAGACCGCCAACTGCCAGCGCGAGATTTGCGCGATGGTGGCGAGCGGCCTGCCGTTCGGCGTGAACCTGCCGATCCGTTTTTTGAAAGACGACGCGATGCTGCGTTTCGTTTGCGGTTCGGGCGTTCGCTTCGTCACCACCTCGGCCGGCAGCCCAGCCAAGTTCATCGCACCGCTCCACGCCGCGGGCATCGTCGTGTACCACGCGGTGCCCACGGTAGACACCGCATTGAAATGCGTCGACGCCGGCATCGACGGGTTGGTGGTCGAAGGTGCCGAAGGCGGCGGCTTCAAGAACCCGGAAGAGGTGAGCACGCTCGTGTTGCTGCAGGCCATACGCGAGCGCGTGGCGGTACCGTTGATCGCGGCGGGCGGCATCGTCGACGGGCGCGGCATGGCCGCCGCCTTCGCGCTCGGTGCCGAGGCGATTCAGATGGGCACACGTTTCGTGGCCAGCACCGAGAGCCCCGTGCATGTCCACTACAAGAATGCGATCGTCTCGGCCGAGGCCACTGGCACCTGGGTGCTTAACAAGCGCGCGACCCCTTGCATCCGCGCGCTCAAGACCGAGTACACCGAGCCGATGCACGCCTCTGGCCTGCTGGCCACTGACGCCTTCGCGGGCATCCAGAAGGTCTACTTCGGTGGCGACATGAACGCGGCCCCGGCGTTGGCGGGCCAGTCCGCCGGGCTGATCCATGCGGTCGACTCGGTGCAGTCGATCATCGACGCCACGGTGGCGGAGTTCTTCGCGATCGGCGAACGCATGGCCGGCATGGCCGAAGCGCGCAGCTTCGGCTGAGCGGCTGGTTACTTCAGCGGGATCACCGTGGCCCGGTCAACCGGCACTGCGGTGATGCTGTTTTTCGGCGAGCCATCGATGACGCGGTCGGAGTAGGTCAGGTACACCAGCGTGTTGCGCTTCTTGTCGACCATGCGCACCACGCGCAGCTTCTTGAACAGGATCGACAGCCGCTCGTTGAAGATTTCTTCTTGCACCGCGAGTGGCTTGGGGAAACTGATCGGGCCGACCTGGCGGCAGGCGATCGAGGCCTCGGCCTTGTCTTCTGCCAGACCGACCGCGCCGCTGATGCCGCCGGTCTTGGCGCGGGAGACGTAGCAGGTGACGCCTGCGACGCGCGGGTCGTCGTATGCGTCGACGACGATCTTGTGATCGGGGCCGATCAGCTTGAATACGGTGTCGACCTCGCCGATCGATTCGGCACGAGCAGGCAAGACGCAGCCGACAAGCAGTGCGGCGAGGGTGGTGGCGATGGCGGGTGTGTTCACGAAGGCTTCCGTTTTCAACGTGGTTGGTATTGCGTGTTGCCGAACAGCGTGTCGCGCGATTTGTCGTCGAGCAACGACTTGCGCTGCGAGGCGAGCACCTCGACGCCGCGCTGCACCGCCGGCCGCGCCGCGATCTCGTCGAACCAGCCTTTGAGGTGAGGGTAGTCGACCCAGTCGATGCCCTGGTTCTTCCACGAGCGCAGCCACGGGAAGATCGCGATGTCGGCGATGGTGTATTCACTGCCGGCCATGTACTTGACCTTGGCCAGCCGCTTGTTCATCACGCCGTAGAGCCGCTTCGCTTCGTTGGTGTAGCGGTTCACCGCGTACTCGATTTTCTCCGGCGCGTAGATGCGAAAGTGATGCGCTTGGCCAAGCATCGGGCCAACACCCGCCATCTGGAACATCAGCCACTCCAGCATCTCGTAGCGCCCGCGTGTGCTCGCCGGCATGAAGCGGCCGGTCTTGCCGGCGAGGTACATCAGTATTGCGCCCGATTCGAAGAGTGAGATCGGCGCGCCGTCGGGGCCGTTCGGGTCAACGATCGCCGGGATTTTGTTGTTCGGGCTGATCGCCAAAAACTCCGGCATGAACTGGTCGCCCGCGCCGATGTCAACGGCGTGCGCGTGATACGGCAGGCCGCACTCCTCCAGCATGATGTGAACTTTGTGCCCGTTCGGCGTGGCCCACGAATACACTTCGATCATGTCTGCACTCATACCGTCCTCGATGCGTTGCCTGTGTGAAGAGCGACCACTCTAGTTGATCGGGCGCGGCGATGCTCGAATCGTTCAAACGCATGTTCTCGCGCCGCGGCGATGACCACGATCTGAGCGAGATCGAGGCCTGGGCCCAGCGGCGCGGTCACGGCTTCAAGCGGGTGCGCGGCACCGACGGTTTCGTGATCGACGGCCTGCTCGAAGGCAAGCCGTGGCGCATCGAGTGGGGCCCACCGCAGCGGCCGTACATCGAAGGCCACGAACTGCGTTTTCGCATGGAGCTCGATCTGCCCGGTGACACGCAGATGCTGGTTCTCGCGCGCCCGCTGATGGATTCGCTGGAGCGCAAGACCTTCGAAGAGTTCACCGACAACGTGCAAACGCAAATCGGCACGGAAACGCCTGAAGAAATGCGCTGGTTGGTGATGTTCCCGAAGGTCAACCTCGCGAACATGAAAGCGCTGCGCGCGCGTTTCGGCGCCATCTCGAGCGTGCCTGCTGCCGGGCTCTCATGGATCGAAGGGCCGCTTGCCAATGCGCTCGTGCAGGCCGCGAACGAGTGGCTGCGCGATGAGCAGCCTTTCGTGCTGATGACCTTGCGCGGCCGCGTGTATTTGCGCATGCAGCTCGGCTCGCCCGAGCCGAAGTCGGTAGCCGCTGCACTCGCACTCTTCGAGACTGCAGCCGCGCAGGCCGTGCGAGCCGCTGGTGGGCCGGTCGATCACGGCGGCGATATCGGGCGCGGTGGCCGCAGCACAGCTTGGCAGAGTTTTCCGCCCGATGAAGCGCCGAAAGATTGACGGTTCGCACACCGCGCGACCCGCCGGTTCACATCAGGCGTATTTGCCGAGCTCGAGTTTGGCGATCGCGTTGCGGTGAACTTCGTCAGGGCCGTCAGCGAAGCGCAGCGTGCGCGCGGCCGCGTAAAAGCCCGCGAGCGGAAAGTCTTCGCAAACACCGCCGCCGCCGTGCGCCTGCATTGCCCAGTCGATCACCTGCAGCGCCATGCTCGGCGCCACGACCTTGATCATCGCGATCTCGGCCTTCGCGGTCTTGTTGCCGGCCACGTCCATGATCCACGCGGCCTTGAGCGTCAACAGCCGCGCCATGTCGATGCGGCAGCGCGCTTCGGCGATGCGCTCACGCGTCACGCCTTGCTCGGCCACCGTCCGGCCGAACGCGACGCGCGACGATGCACGTTTGCACATCAGTTCGAGCGAGCGCTCGGCCAGGCCGATCAAGCGCATGCAGTGGTGAATGCGCCCCGGCCCGAGCCGGCCTTGCGCGATCTCGAAACCACGGCCTTCACCGAGCAGGATGTTGCTCGCCGGCACACGCACGTCGTCGAATGAGATCTCCATGTGGCCGTGCGGCGCGTCGTCGTAGCCGAACACCGAGAGCGGGCGCAGCACCTTGATGCCCTTTGTGGCGGCCGGCACCAGGATCATCGATTGCTGCGAATGGCGCGGCGCCTCCGGGTTGGTCTTGCCCATGAAGATGTAGATCTGGCAGCGCGGGTCGCCGGCGCCGCTGATCCACCACTTGCGGCCTTGGATGACGTAGTCGTCGCCGTCACGCTCGATGCGCGAGGCGATATTGGTCGCGTCGCTCGAAGCCACCGCGGGCTCGGTCATCGCGAAGGCGCTGCGGATCTTGCCGTTCAGCAGCGGCTCGAGCCATTGCTGCTTGTGTTCGGGCTTGCCGTATCGCTCGATCGTTTCCATGTTGCCGGTGTCGGGTGCCGAGCAGTTGAACACCTCCGAGCACCAGGGCACGCGCCCCATGATCTCGGCCAGCGGCGCGTAGTCGCTGTTCGAGAGGCCGAAGTCGCGGCCGTTGTGGGCCGAGCCCTCGCCACCTGCAGTCGGCGGCAGAAACAGGTTCCACAGGCCGATCGCGCGCGCCTTGGGCTTGAGTTGCTCGATCGTGTCGAGCGGCGTCCAGCGCTTGCCGGCCGCGGTGTTGGCAGCGATCTCGGCTTCGAAACGGGCCTCGGCCGGGTAGATGAAATCGTCCATGAACTTCAGCAGCTTGGCCTGCAGTTCGAGGGTGCGCGGTGAGTAGGCGAAATCCATTCGGGTCTCCTTTGGGTGAACGATGTCAGGCTTGTTGCGCCAAGGCCCAGCCCATTTCGGCAAGCGGTCGCGCACCAACACCAGCTTGCCTTGCTTGCGCGCTCGACGCTGTCCCCATCTCGACACGTTTTGCAATTCCTTGCAGGATGCCGGCGAGGCGGAACAGGTTGTAGGCGAGGTAGAAGTTCCAGTCGGCCATCACCGCGTCGGCATCTTTGCCTCGGCCGACACGGCCGGTTCTTTCGCAATAACGCCGCACATAGGTTTTCTCGTCGGGGATGCCGAGTGCGGCCAGATCGAGCCCGCCGATCCCGCGGAACTGGCCGGGCTGGATGTGCCACGACATGCAGTGGTAACTGAAATCGGCCAGCGGGTGGCCGATGGTCGAGAGCTCCCAGTCGAGCACCGCGATCGCGCGCGGTTCGGTCGGATGGAACATCACGTTGTCGAGCCGGTAGTCGCCGTGCACGATCGAGATTTGTGTCTCGTCGCGCGCGCTCGCAGGCATGTGCACGGGCAGCCACTCGATCAGCCGTTCCATTTCGGGAATCGGTTGCGTGATCGACGCGAGGTACTGCTTGGTCCAGCGGCCGATCTGGCGCTCGAAGTAGTTGCCGGGCTTGCCGTAGTTCGCGAGGCCGACCTTGTGCACGTCGACTTGGTGCAACGCTGCGATCACGCGGTTCATCTCGTCGTAGTACGCGGCGCGCTCGGGCTTGGGCGTGGCAGGGAGCGACTGATCCCACAGCACGCGGCCCGGCATGAATTGCATGACGTAGAAGGCGCGGCCGATCAGGCCTTCGTCTTCGCAAAGCAGGTGCATCGTCGGCACCGGCACCTCGGTGCCGCTAAGTGCGCTCATCACAGTGAACTCACGGTCGATCGCGTGCGCCGAAGCGAGCAGTTTGTCGGCCGGGCCGGGCTTGGAGCGCATCACGTAAGACGCAGTCGGCGTGATCAGTTTGTAGGTCGGGTTCGACTGCCCGCCCTTGAACTGCTCGACCGTCAACGGGCCTTCGAAGCCCTCGAGCTTCGCTTCGAGAAACGCCTGCAGAACACCCAGGTCGAAGGCGTGCGATTCGGCGACGGGTTTGGTCCCGGTGTTGGCTTCCATGGCGTCAATCTGGTTAAAAACTATCGGACTGTCGGATTTTCTAATGATCAGCGCCCGGCCCCAGTGCCTCGGCGCGCTACTTGCTGGAAATGGCCAGCAGCTTTTCTTTGGACAACACCACCAGCCGCGTCGGCTCGATGCGTACGGCACCATCGCGCTCGAAGCCCTTGAGTTCCTGGTTGACGCGCTGCCGCGAGGCGCCGAGCAGTTGCGCCAGGTCTTCTTGTGCGAGCTGCAGACCGATGCGAATCTCCTCGCCCTGAGCGACGCCGTAGCTACGCGCGAGCAGCAAAATCTGCTTGGCCAAACGTGACGAGAGCGGGCGCGTGTTCAGGTCTTCGACAGCATCGAACATCAGCCGCAAGCGCCGGCAGTTCAAGCGCAGCAAGGCCTCGTACAACTCGGTGTGTTGCGACAGCAGTTCCTTGAAGCCGGCCTTTCGGATCACCAGCAGCGTCGTCTCGCCATGCGCGTTGGAATCGTGCGTGCGCGGCAGGCCATCGAACAGCGAGATGTCGCCGAACCAGGTACCGGGCTCGACGTACGTGAGTGTGATTTCTTTGCCCGAGAGCGAAACCGAACTGACGCGCACCGCGCCTTTGGCGACGGCGCACCATTCTTCGGCTGAGCCGCCGCGTGTCGAGAGCATCGCGCCATCGCTCATGCGCCGCACCACGGCGCGTGACAAGATCGCAATGCGCAGCGGTGACGAAAGTCTGGAAAACCAAGAGCCGGCGTCGATGTTGGAACGTTCGGCGAGTGTTAGAACGGCGGTAGTCATGGTGAGTCGCTGATGTGACAGCCTTCACGCGCCGTCCCCACCTATTGTGTACGACAGCCAAGCCCCTTCGGAGACATGCCATGATCCCTTCGACACTCGAAATCTCCAGCCGTAAAGGCCAGGTCAGCCCTGAAGAATGGCAGACCCGGGTCGACCTCGCAGCCGCCTATCGCCTGGTCGCGATGTTCAAGTGGGACGACCTTGTTTTCACCCACATCAGCGCACGCGTGCCGGGCCGCCACGACGAGTTTTTGATCAACCCCTACGGTCTGATGTTCGACGAGATCACCGCGTCGAGCCTGATCAAGGTCGACGCGCAGGGCAACAAGCTCGACCCCTCACCCTACGACGTGAACCCGGCGGGCTTCACGATCCACAGTGCGATCCACGCAGCGCGCCATGACGCGCAATGCGTGCTGCACGTGCACGCGCTCAACGGCATCGCGGTATCCGCGCAAAAGGGCGGGGTGTTGCCGATCTCGCAGCAGTCCATCTTCGTGCTGTCGAGCCTGGGTTATCACGGCTATGAAGGCGTGGCGCTTCGCGACGACGAGAAGCCGCGGCTCGTGGCCGACCTCGGCCCCGACAACAGTTTTTTGATGCTGCGCAACCATGGGCTGCTGACGCTCGGCAGCACCATTGCCGATGCCTTCCTGAACATGTACCTGTTCGAGACCGTGTGCACGATTCAGGTTCGGGCGATGGCCGGCGGCACCGAACTGATCAGCGTCGACTCGCGCATCATCGCCGGCGCGCAGCAGCAGGCGAAGCAGGTCACGCGCGGCATCGGTGGCGGTGCACTCGCATGGCCCGGCTTGCTGCGCAAGCTCGACAAGGCCGACCCGAGTTACCGCACCTGATGCGCGAAAGGCTCGCTACTTGAATTGCGGCGAACGCTTTTCGAGGAATGCGTTCAGCCCTTCGGCGCCGTTGTCGTGAAACAGGTTTTCGACGAAGTGATCGCGTTCGGCATCGAGTTGCGCGTTCAGTGAGCGGCCTGCCGCCTGCCGCACCAGTTGCTTGCCGCTCGCGATCGCGTTCGGCGCCATGGCGGCTAGCCGATCGGCGAGGCGCAGCGCCTTGGCGACCGCGTGCCCACGATCGGCCACCGCACTGACGACACCCCACCCGTGCAGTTGCTGCGCCGTCACCGTTTCGCCGAGCCAAACGAGTTGTTGCACGAGCGCTCGCGGCAGCGCTTGAGCAAGGGCCGAGGTGGCGCCGCCGTCGGGCGACAGGCCGAGCCGGCCGTGCGACAGCATGAAGCGAGCGTCCTCGGCGGCCACGATCAGGTCGCAGGCCAGCACGAGCGAAAAGCCGGCACCGGCCGCTGCGCCCTCGACTGCCGCGATCACCGGCTTCGGAAAAACCTGCAGCGCATCGATGAGCTGGTTCAAGTGCTCCAACATCTCCACTTGTGCTGGCGGCCCCTCGCGTCGGCGCGCCAACAGGCCCTGCAGATTGCCGCCAGCACAGAAGTGGTCGCCGTCGCCGCGCAGCAGCACGCAACGAATTTCCGGGTCGGCCTCGGCGGTGTTCAGCGATTCGATGCCGGCGGCGATCACCTGGTGCGACAAGCTGTTGCGCGTGCCCGGATCGCTGAGGGTCAGTACCAGCGTGGCGCCGATGCGTTCGGTGAACAGTTCGGCGGTCATGGGGGTGAGTCCGATCGATAGATTTGGGAGGTGTTTTGCGTTCAATCGAGGCGGGTCGAAAGGTGCTGTCGACTGCGCGAGGAATTGTGTCACGCAGAGCCTGTTCACCGGGCGCGCAGGCCCGGTTCGGTGGTGGCTTCATGCTAGAGTGCCAGCGCTTTCTTGCAGCGATGACCACCCTCCGACACCCACCCCGCATGCGCGCAGTTTCGACCTTAACCGCGACCCTCGCGATCGGCACTGCGCTCTGGCTCGCCGCCTCGCCTTCACACGCGGTGGGCTTCGGGCGAATCAGCAATTCGACCCAACTCGGCCAGCCACTGAACTTCAGCGCCGGTGTGCGCCTCGACCTCGACGAAGTGCTGCCGCGCGAATGTGTTTCGGCCGAAGTGCAATCGGGCGACAACAAGCTGCAGCCGCAGCAGGTTCGCGTCACGCTCGAAGGCCCGGTCGATTCTGCCGAGCGCGGCATTCGTGTCACCACCACCGCGCTGATCGACGAGCCGGTGGTCACGGTCAGCGTCACGGTCGGCTGCGGTGCCAAAGTCGCACGCAGATTCGTCGTCTTCATCGACCCGCCGCTCGTCAATGCCGCGCAGACCGCGCCGGTCGACAACCTGCTGCCGCAACGCGCGGACTCGCAGGTCGCGCCGATCGTGACGATGGTGCAGGGCGGCGATGCGCCGGCCCGAGGCGCCCCGCGCGCCGAGCGCAGCACCGCATCGGCCCGCGACCGGGCGCGCGCATCGACTCGAACCACTGCCGTCGAAAGCGCGGGCGGTGGCGCCGAGCCGTTGGCGGCGCGGCCCGACAAACCCAAGCGTCCGACCGCCTCATCGCGCCAGCCGAGCGCTGCGCGCGCCGCGCCACCGGGTGCCCGGCTCCAACTCGAAACGGCCGCTCCGGTCGCGGCACGCACGGCCCTTGCGGCTGCCTCGTCCGCAACGCCTGCACTTGTTGCTGCACCGGCGCCGGCGGCCGCTGATCCAGCGTCGTCCGTGAAGCGCGACGACGCTGCCGAACCGATCACCAAGGAGCGCCAACGCATTCAGTCGCTCGAAGACGGTCTCGCAAAAGTGCGCAGCGAATCTCAGGCCACGCAGGCCGCGTTGGCAGCGTTGCAGGTGCGATTGAAGGCGGCCGAAACCGAGCGCTACGCGAATCCGCTGGTGTATGCGCTGGCGTGGGTGTCTGCGTTGCTCGCGCTCGCCGTGGCGGCGCTGTGGTGGCGTCAGTCGCGTGCCAGCCGCTCGGGACAGTGGTGGTCCGGGCCGGCACCGGCGTCTGCGTCACCGGGCACCCGAATCGTCTCTGTGCCGGTCGCCGCGGTCGAAGTGTCGGCCCCGCAGCCGCTCGACTCGCCGCAAACGGCTGCGCATGGATTCGCTGTTTCCACCCTCATCGAAGAAGACCCACCGCACCCGTTGTCTGCGCCGGCGACCGTGCCCGCACCGATCACGGTCGAACCGACGCGCGAGTTGTCGGTCGAAGAGTTGATCGATCTGGAGCAACAGGCCGAATTCTTCATCGTGCTCGGTCAAGACGAAGCAGCGATCGAGCTGCTGATGAGCCACGTGCGCAGTGACGGCGGCATCAGCCCGCTGCCGTACCTCAAGCTGCTCGAGATCTACCGCCGCCGCGGCGACAACGACGCTTACCAGCGCATCCGCGAGCGGTTCAACCGCCGCTTCAATTCGTACGCTCCCGACTGGGATTCGGACCTGCAACAAGGCCGAGCGCTCGAAGATTACGCTGACACGATCGCGCGCCTGCAGCAACTCTGGGCCGCGCCGGTGCGCGTGATGGAAACGCTCGATGCGTCATTGTTCCGTCGCAACAAGACCGACGAAACTTTCGACCTGCCGGCCTACCGCGAACTGCTGTTTCTTTATTCGATCGCGCGCGATCTCGCCGAGCATGCGGGCGTGCTGCCGAACACCTCGATCGACTTGTTGCTGCCACTCGACGACCCCGGTGAGGAGCCGATCGCGCGCCTCACGCCGACCACGCAGTCGGCCGACTTCTCGCACAGCGACTTGATGACGATGCCGCTCGACCTCGACGTTTCCTTCGGTTCGGCCAACACGCAAGGTCTGGAGACGATGCCCTCGGCGCCGCGGCGATCGAGCGCGTCGCAATTTTCGACCGGCTCCAATTTTATCGACTTCGATCTCGATGCGCCGGCCGAACCGGTGAAGCCGCCGAAGGTCAGCGGCAACCGCTGAGGCGCTGATTCGACAACTTCAGAGTTTCGCCAAGCGGTCGAGCGCGAGGTTCAGCGTGTCGTCTTTCTTGGCAAAGCAAAAGCGCGCGATGCGCTGCTCGAACCCACCGCGGTAGAACGCTGCGAGCGGTATCGCCGCCACTCCGATCTCTGTCGCGAGCCAGCGGCAAAAATCGGCCTCGGACAGATCGCTCGCTTCCGAATAATCGACGCACTGGAAAAAGCTGCCGCGCGTTTGTAGCGGGCGCAACCGCGTTGTCGCGAGGCCATCCAAAAACAGATCGCGCTTGCGCTGATAGAACGCTGGCAGTTCGAGGTGGTGCGATGCCTCTGCCATGTAGCTCGCCAGCGCGTGCTGCACCGGCGTGTTGACCGTGAACACGTTGAACTGATGCACCTTGCGAAACTCGGCCATCAGCGGCGCGGGCGCGGCCACGTAGCCCACCTTCCAGCCGGTCACGTGGTAGGTCTTGCCGAAGCTCGAGACGGCAAAGCTGCGCTGCGCCAGCTCGGGGAATCGCGCCACGCTCTGGTGCGCAGCGCCGTCGAAGACCATGTGTTCGTAGACCTCGTCGGCAATGACCAAGATGTCGGTGTCGCGCAGCAGTGCCGCCAGTTGCGCCATGTGCGCTGCGGTCCAGACCGTGGCACTCGGGTTGTGCGGCGTGTTGACCACGATCGCCCGGGTGCGCGGCGTGATCGCGGCGCTGATCTTTGCGAAGTCGGGCTCGAACGTGCCCGGCGTGAGCGGTACATGCACCGCCGTGCCGCCCGCGAGTTCGATGTTGGGTTCGTAGCTGTCGTAGCACGGGTCGAGCACGATCACTTCGTCGCCCGGATGCACGACGGCCAAGATGATTGTGATGATCGCCTGCGTGGCACCGGCGGTGACTGTGATCTCGGTGCCGGGGTCGTAGGCGTGGCCGTACGTCGCGGCGATCTTGGCAGCGACGGCTTCGCGCAGCGCCGGCACGCCGGCCATCGGCGGGTACTGGTTCAGACCGGCACGCATCGCGGTGTTCACGGCGTCGATCAGGCGCGGGTCGCAGTCGAAATCGGGGAAGCCCTGGCCGAGGTTGACGGCGCCATGCTCGTGCGCGAGCGCCGACATCACGGTGAAGATGGTCGTGCCGACGTTCGGCAAGCGGCTCGCGATCGATGGTGTGTGAAACGTGCTCATCCTTGCACCACTGGGTTCAGAGTTGATAGTCGTCGGCCTCGCCTGCCATCGCGCCGGTAATCAGCTTGCGGCTCAGCCGGTCCGACAGCATTTCTGCGAAGGCGTAAACGAACTCGCGCAGGTAGGCGCCGCGCTTAAACGCAATGCGCGTGACGTTGGTGCCGAACAGGTGGCCGACCGGGCGCGAGACCAAATCGCCGCCCGGCGGGTCGTCACGAACCGCCGCCTCGGCGACGATGCCCACGCCCAGGCCGATGCGCACGTAGGTCTTGATGACGTCGGCATCGATCGCTTCGAGCACGATGTTGGGCTTGAGGTTGCGCGCGGCGAATGCTTGATCGACGCGCGTGCGGCCGCTGAATGACGGGTGGTACGAGACCAACGGCAGCAGCGCCAGATCTTCGAGTGAGATGCGCTCGGCCTGCGTCAGCGGATGACCCGCCGGCATCACGACCGCGTGCCGCCATTCGTAGCAGGGCAGGCTGACGAGATCGGGCATGTCGGCGAGGGCTTCGGTCGCGATGCCGATGTCGGCCACCTCATCGCGCACCATGCGCGCGACCTGTTCCGGCGAGCCTTGGTGCAGCCTGATGTTGACTTTGGGAAAGCGCTTGCGCAGCTGCGCCACTGGCTCGGGCAAAAAGTAGCGCGCTTGGCTGTGCGTGGTCGCGATCGACAAGGTGCCCGCGTCCTGCATCGAGAACTCTTCACCGATGCGCTTCAAGTTGCCGACCTCGCGCATGATGACCTCGATGCTTTTGAGCACCTGCTGACCCGGCTCGGTGATGCGGCGCAGGCGCTTGCCGTGGCGCGCGAAGATGTCGACGCCGAGTTCGGCTTCGAGCTCCAGGATCGCCTTCGAGATACCGGGCTGCGAGGTGAACAGCGCCTTCGCGGTCTCGGTCAGATTCAGGTCACGGCGGGCGGCCTCTTGCACGAAGCGGAACTGGTGCAGGTTCACGGTGCGGCTTCGCTCGTCGAGAGCACGGCGGCGTGTGCCATCGCCTCGATCACACTGTCGACCTCGCCGATCGCGCGTTGCAGACGCCAGCTGACCTGCGGGTGCGCGGCGCTCAGCTCGGCCAGCAAGGCAGGCAGGTCCTTGCGCACGTGGCCGCCCGCGCCGAGGAACAGCGGGACCACGTCGACTCGGGCGCAGCCCGATGCGACCAGTGCCTCGCCGGCCTCGCGCAGAGTCGGCGTCATGAACTCGAGGAACGCGAGTTGCACCGCCGCGCCCGGTTCGCGCTCGCGCACGCGGCGAGCCACGTCATCGAACGGCGTTGCCCATCGCGGGTCGCGCGCGCCGTGCGCGAACAGCAAAATGCCACGTTTGCTCATCGGTACCTCACCAGCCAACTGAACGCGGCCAACGACAACAACAAATACAGCGCGCTAGGTGCTGCGGCGACCATCCACGGCGTCCAGTCGCGCAGCAGCCCGAGGTGGCCTGCAACGTTGTTCAGCAGCACGAAACTGATGCCCAGCATGATGCCGCCGAACACCTTCAAGCTGACGCCACCGCCGCGCGCATGCATGTACGCGAACGGCAGCGCGAGGCCCACCATCACGAGGCAGGCGAACGGGTAGAGCGCGCGTTTCCAGAATTGGATCTGATGGCTCTGCGCGGCCTGCTCGTTTTCTGACAGGTGAACGATGTAGCGCGCCAGATCGATCGTCGACATCGAGCTGACGGGCGACACAGCCGCTGCGACCACCGCTGCCGACAGGCTGCTGCGCCAAGCCAGTTCGGGCAATTTTTGCTCGGGCACCTGCACTTGTGTCTGCACCGTCGCTGGCGCACTTTCGTGGCTGGCCTTGTCGGCGGTCCAGCGCGTCACCGTCACGTCTTTCAGCGCCCAGGTCTGGTTCGGTTCGACTTGTGCGCTCACCGCACCGATGCGCCGCAGCAAGCGGCCGTCGCCGTCGAACTCGAAAATTCGGATGTCGTGCAGCAAGGTTTTTGGCCCGGCCGACCCGACGTTTATCGAGTAGCTGCGTTCGCCGTCGGGCGTCATCACATGGTCTTTGAGCCACGCGCCCGAGCGGCCGAGTTTCAAGCCACCTTTGTACACGGCCTGTACCTGCCTCGCCTGGCGCTCGCTGAGCGGCGCGAGGTAATCGCCGACGACGAAGGTCAGCACGCCGAACACCATGCCGAGCGTCGCGAGCAGCGAGAGTGCGCGCCATGGCCCGAGGCCGCCGGTGCGCAAGATCGTGTACTCCGACGACTGCGCCATGCGCGAGAGCGTGTAGATCGTGCCGATCAGCACCGCGATCGGCGCGACCTCGTAGAAGTGCCCGGGCACCAGCAGCAGCGAATACAGCGTCGCCTGGACCATCGTGTAGCCGTCCTGGCCGACATCGCCGAGTTGGTCGATGAAGTCGATGAAGAACGACAGCGACAAGAACGCTGCGGCGACGAACGCAACGGCCGTGACGATGTCGACATAGAACAGCCGGCGAACGGTCTTCATGCGCCGGCCGCTCCGGCCGTCAGGCGTGCGCGCCAGCGGCCGCGGCGGTTGCCGGTCTCGCGCCACCACAGCAGTCCGATCGCGATCAAAAAGGCGCCGCCGTGCGTGAGCGCGAGCGCCGCACCCATGCTCACCTTGCCACCCGCCACCCAGGCTTGCGACAAGTTGATGGCGTTGTAGTAGGTCGCGAAGGCGAGCAGCGCGAACAGCAGGTTCCAGTTGCTGGCGCGGCGCGGGTTGGTGGCCGAAAGGCCGATGCCGAGCAGCATCATGTTGGCCGCGCCGAACAACAGGCCGAGCCGCCACACCAGTTCGCCCTGGTTGCGCGCGGTCGGCTCCTGCAGCAGCGCGAGGCTGGTGCGCGCTTTCGGCGGCAGGTCGTCCATGCCCGAGATCACGCGCTCGCCGGCGCGTGCGCTGTAGCCCTCGAAGCGTGCGCGCGTCTTGTCGCCGGTCTTCATGTTCTCTTCGTTTTGCTGGCCGCGGGTGAGCTGCAGAAAACGGTCGTCGCCGACCAGCTCGATGCGGCCGCTGCGCGCCGAGGTGACCGATTCGGAATCGGGCTGCGAGTTCAGGATGAAAACGTTGCGGCCGGTGCGGCTGTCGGCTGCGTCGCGCTCGATGAAGAACACGCGCTTGCCGTCGTTCGAGGTCTGAAACTGGCCGGGCGTGACACGCGACAGATCGGAGCGTCGCTCGAAGCGTTCTTTGAGCTCGACGCCGCGCTGGTTCTGCCACGGCCAGACGAACAACGCCAGCAGCCCGATCACCAGCAGCACCGGCCAGCACACGCGCAGCACGGGGCGCACGAAGCGCGTCAGGCCGACGCCACTGGCGAACCAGATCGTCATCTCGCTCTCGCGATACATGCGCGAGTGCGTGGCCACCACCGCGATGAAGAGCGACAGCGCCAGCATCGTCGGCAGGTGGCCGAGCGCCACGTAGCCGAGCAGCAGGATCACGTCTTGCGGTGCGACTTGCCCGCCCGCGGCTTGGCCGAGCGTGCGAATCAACATCATCGTCAGCACGATGGTGAGGATCACCACCAGGGTGGCGCCGAAGTTGCGCGCCAGTTCTCGGCGCAAAGTGGAATCGAATAACATCGGCGGCTCGTCAAAAGGACCCGCCGATTATGGACTTTCGTCATCAGATTTCGTCTCCCGATGCCCTGGCCAGCCAGACGTGCGACGCGCTCGTGCTCGTCGTTACCGGCGACGCCGTCGACCCGGCGCTCGATGCGCCGCTCGCCGCCGCGCTCAGCGATGCGCTCGCGCACGGCGACCTCACGCTCAAGGCCGGCAAGAGCATCTACATCCACCGCCCGGCGGGCATCCGTGCGGCGCGAGTCGCGTTCGTGGCGGCCGGCGGGTCGACCGTGAAGGCCTTTAAGGCCGCAGTGGCCAACGGCATCAAGCTCGTCAAAAGCAGCGGCGCCAAGCACATTGCAATTGGCTTGGCCGGCGCGGGTTCGTTGACCGATGCACATGCCGAAGCGGTCGTCACCGCCGCGCGTGAATGCACCTATCTTTACCGCCACACCAAGCCGAGCGCGCCCGCCGCATCGAAGCTCGACAAGGTCACGTTGCTGTGCACCAAGGCCGATGTGAAGGCGGTGCAGCTCGGCGTGGCGCGCGGCCACGCGATCGCCGCTGGCGTGAACCTCGCGCGCGAATGGGCGAACCGACCCGGTAACCACTGCACGCCGACGCACTTGGCCGACGTGGCCAAGAAGCTCGGCAAGGAGTACGCGCTGAAGGTCGAGGTGCTCGACCGCAAGGCTTGCGAAAAGCTCGGCATGGGCTCGTTCCTGTCGGTCGCTCAGGCTTCGACCGAGCCGCTGCGCTTCATCGTCGCGCGCTACGATGGCGCGCCCAAGGCGCAGGCGCCGGTCGTGCTGGTCGGCAAGGGCATCACGTTCGACACCGGCGGCATCTCGCTCAAGCCCGGCGGCGAAATGGACGAGATGAAGTACGACATGGGCGGCGCGGCCAGCGTGCTCGGTACGCTGCGCGCGATCGCCGAACTCAAACCCAAGCTCAACCTCGTGTGCATCATCCCGTCGTGCGAGAACATGCCGGCCGGCAACGCGGTGAAGCCGGGTGACGTGGTCACGAGCATGTCGGGTCAGACCATCGAGATCCTGAACACCGACGCCGAAGGCCGGCTGATTTTGTGCGACGCGTTGACCTATGCCGAGCGCTTCAAGCCAGCGGTCGTGGTTGATGTGGCAACGCTCACTGGGGCTTGCGTGATCGCGCTCGGCCACCATCACTCGGGCCTGTTCACGGCTGACGACAAAGTCGCCGGGCAGATGCAGGCGGCGAGCCAAAAAAGCCTCGACCCGTGCTGGCGCATGCCGCTCGACGAAGAGTACGACGCGGGCCTGAAGAGCAACTTCGCCGACATGGCCAACATCGGCGGCCGCCCGGGCGGTGCGATCACCGCGGCGATGTTCCTGAAGCGCTTCACGGCCAAGTACCCGTGGGCTCACCTCGACATCGCCGGCACCGCTTGGAAGTCGGGTGCCGCCAAAGGCGCAACCGGCCGGCCGGTGCCGCTGCTGACGCACTTCGTGTTGGCGCAGGTGGGCTGACAGCGAGCGCCGCGTCGGGCCTGGCATGACAGAAGTGAGCTTTCATTTCAACGTCGCGGATCGGACGGACTACACCTGTCGTCTGGTGCGCAAGGCGGTGCGCTCGGGTGCGAGCGTGGTGCTCGCCGGACCGGCTTCTGCGCTGTCGCACTTCGACCGGGCGCTCTGGACTTTCGACGAACTCGAATTCTTGCCGCATGTGGTGCTCCGCGATGGCGAGGCTGTCGCCGAACGGCTGCGCGCGATCCGCGTCTGGCTGCTGCCGGACGCGAGCCACGCCGAGCACCACGACGTGCTGGTCAACCTCGGCGTGGAAGCGCCGGCGGGTTTCGAGAGCTTCGGCAAAGTGATTGAAATCGTCACGCCGGATGAAGACGATCGAGCCCAGGCGCGCGCACGCTGGAAGCACTACGCAAGCCGCGGTTACGCGATCACTCAGCACGGAGCGACGCCGTGACGGTCAGCGGCGCACTTCCGCCCGCGCGCGTGTCCACGTTGACCGAGGAGGTCGCGTGGCCGCTGGGTGCCCCGCCCGCATTTGGTGTGGGCCAGTTTCACTTGCCGGCCATCGATGCGCAGCCTGCAGAGGCCGACATCGTCGGCCACCCGATGCCCCTTCGGATCGCAGACGAGGCGATGATCGAAGGCGTGTTGATCGAAGTTCAGCGCCAGGTCGAACTGATGCTCGACTACCGCTTGCGTGAAGTGCTCACCCCGCTGCTCGCGCGCGCCGCCGACAGTATCGTGCGCGAGGCACGTGCCGAGCTGGCATCGACCTTGCGTGACTTGGTGGCTCGTGCGGTGGCGCAAGAACTGGCGCGTCATCGCACTCGTTGACCCGCGCGTTATGGGTGGGCCGCGATGGCCCGAAAGCTTGGGTCCACCGGGCATTCGCCACTATAGGAATAGCGATTTTTTGCGGTATTGTTCCGCGCGTTGAGACATCAACCGTTACCTTTTGTTCGAACATTCCATCTGGAGGTTTTGCATGCAAGTCAAACTGAAAACGATCGCCGCCGCAACCATGGTCATGTTGGGTGGTGCTTCGTACGCCCAAGACATGGTCGTGAAGATCGGTCACGTCGCACCGACCAGCGGCGCGATCGCCCACCTGGGCAAAGACAATGAAAACGGCGCCCGCATGGCCATCGACGAACTCAACGCCAAGGGCGTGATGATCGGCGGCAAGAAGGTCAAGCTAGAAATGATGGCCGAAGACGACGGTGCCGATCCGAAGCAAGGCGCTGCGGTGGCACAAAAGCTCGCCGACGCGAAGGTCGCCGGCGTGATCGGCCACCTGAATTCGGGCACCTCGATTCCAGCCTCGAAGATCTACTCGGACGCCGGCATTCCGCAAATCTCGCCGTCCGCAACCAACCCGAAGTACACCCGCCAGGGCTTTAAGACCACCTTCCGTGTGGTCGCCGACGACGTGCACTTGGGCAGCACGCTCGGCAAGTACGCGGTCAAGGAACTCACGGGCAAGTCGATCGCCGTGATCGATGACCGCACCGCCTACGGCCAGGGCGTCGCCGAGGAGTTCACGAAGGCCGTCAAGGCCTCGGGCGGCGCGATCGCCGACACGCAGTTCACGACCGATAAAGCGACCGACTTCACTGCCATCCTGACCCAGATCAAGTCGAAGAAGCCCGACGTGGTGTTCTTCGGTGGCATGGACGCCGTGGCGGGCCCGATGATTCGCCAGATGAAGCAACTCGGCATCAACGCCAAGTTCATGGGCGGCGACGGCATTTGCTCGGGTGAGTTGCCGAAGCTGGCCGGTGGTGCGATGGCCGACGGCCAGGTCGTGTGCGCCGAAGCTGGTGGCGTCGAAGGCGAGCAGAAGGTCGGCATGGAGAAGTTCCGCGCCGACTACAAGAAGAAGTTCGGCATCGAGGTGCAGGTCTACGCACCATACGTGTACGACGCGACCAACGTGCTCGTCGCCGCAATGGTCAAGGCCGGTTCGGCCGATCCGAAGGTGTACCTGCCGGTGCTGGCCAAGACCGAAGGCTACAAGGGCGTGACCGGCACGATCGGCTTCGATGACAAGGGCGACATCAAGAACGGCGCGCTGACCTTGTTCACCTACAAGGCCGACAAGCGCGACCAGATCGCCGTGGTTCGATAAACAGCGGCTTCGCCACTGTGCAACGGGGCGCCTTCTGGCGCCCCTTTTCGTTCTATCGGTGTGAAGTC
>JANLUW010000101.1:0-2113 GCA_031363645.1 Rhizobacter sp.
GATTGTTGCCGCGCGCAATGAAGTTGCCCCGATTTCACGGACACTTTTTCACTCAAGAAGGAGTCCGAGATGCCAACCCCCAAGCCGCCCTATCCGGCGGCGTTTCGTCAACAGATGGTCGAGCTGGTGCGCGCAGGTCGCGGCGTCACCGATCTGGCCCGAGAGTTCGGCTGTAACGCCAGCAGCATCCACGCGTGGGTGAAGGCTGCCGGTAGGTTTGATGGCAGCGGCATTACCAGCAGCGACGTCCCGTTGTCTGTGAACGAGCGCCAAGAGCTGATCGAGTTGCGCCGCAAGGTCAAGCAGGTTCAGCAGGAGCGCGACATCTTGGCAAAGGCTACGGCCTGGTTTGCCGGCAAAAGCTAGAAGACGTCCATGTCGTCTACGAACTCGTGAAAGCGAACCAGGCCGAACTTTGCGTGCGTGCGATGTGCAAGACGCTGCGTGTGTCGCCCAGCGGTTACTACGACTGGCTGGAACGGCCGGCCTGCGCGCAAGCCCAGGCCAACGCCGTGTTGCTCGAACAGATCCGTCAGGCCCATGTGGCCAGCGATGCCACCTATGGCGTGCCACGCATCCAAGCCGAACTCGCTGACAAGGAGATCAAGGCCGGCCACAACCGCATCGCCTCAGTGATGCGCGCCAACGGCCTGCGCGGCGTCAGCCGGCGCCGGGCTTGGTGCGTGACGACCAAGCGCGACAAGGACCAGCGTCCAGCGCCCGACCTGGTGCAACGCGAGTTCACCGCCACCGGCATCAACCAGCTGTGGGTGGCCGACATGACCTACATCCCGACCTGGGCGGGGTTCGTCTACCTGGCGGTCGTGCTCGACGTTTACAGCCGCAAAGTTGTGGGCTGGGCGTTCGGCCAACAGCAAACGGCAGATCTCGTCATCCAAGCGCTGAACATGGCGCTCATCACGCGCAAGCCGCAGGGCGTGATCCACCATTCGGACCAAGGCAGCCAGGGTGGATTCAATCAGTCGTTGCAACATCTCAATCAAGGAGGTGTTCAATGGGACGACCCAAGGGGTGGACAGAAGAACGGACAGGGCGCGCGCCGATGGGCTCGCCAGGACGTCCGCAGATCAATCAACGACACGTCAAGCAGGCATTCTGGGAGTGCATCGCGCTGGGCTTGCAGAGCGAGGATGCGGCGCAGGCCTGCGGCGTTTCTCAACCGTTGGGGCCGCGCTGGTTCCGCGAAGCTGGCGGCATGCCGCCGATCCCCTTGGCGCCATCTTCGGGGCGTTATCTGTCGTTCGCCGAACGCGAGGAGATCGCTCTGTTGCGAGCTCAGCAGCGCGGAGTGCGCGAGATTGCCCGACAGCTCGGGCGCTCGCCATCGACCATCTCACGCGAACTGCGTCGTAACGCGGCAACCCGTGGCGGCACCGTGCAATATCGGGCAACGGTCGCGCAGTGGAAGGCCGAGAGAGCGGCCGAGCGACCCAAGGCGGCCAAGCTTGCACAGAACAAGCGGCTGAGAACCTATGTACAAGAGCGCCTCTCAGGTGTCGTCTTGGATGTCCAGGGCAAGTCCGTCCGTGGGCCCGACGTGCCGTGGAAGGGACGTCGCCATGGTCGGCGGGCAGACCGACGATGGGGCACGAGCTGGAGCCCGGAGCAGATCAGCCGCCGACTGCGGCTCGACTTCCCGGAAGATGCATCCATGCAGGTCTCCCATGAAGCCATCTACCAGGCGCTGTACGTTCAAGGTCGCGGAGCCTTGCGGCGCGAACTGAGCGCCTGCCTGCGTACAGGTCGTGCACTGCGGGTACCTCGTGCCAGAACACGACAACGGGGCAGGCAGTTCATCACGCCCGAGTTGATGATCAGCGAGCGTCCCGCCGAAGTCGAGGACCGCGCCGTCCCTGGCCACTGGGAAGGAGGCCTGATCATCGGGTTGAACAGATCGGCGATCGGAACGCTAGTGGAGAGAAGCACGCGATTCACGATGCTGCTGCACTTGCCGCCGATGGCTGGTCACGGCTCGGGCGTTCGCGTCAAGAATGGGCCGGCCCTGGCCGGGCATGGGGCCGAGGCGGTACGCGATGCCATTACAACCAAGATCGCGACGTTGCCCGAGCAGCTGGGTAAATCGCTGACATGG
>JANLUW010000106.1:0-13517 GCA_031363645.1 Rhizobacter sp.
GCGATGGGCAAGGGCTACCAGCTGACGCATTCGCTGATCGCCTTCGGCCGTGGCGAGGTCTTCGGCCAAGGGCTCGGCAGCAGCGTCGAGAAACTGCACTACCTGCCCGAGGCGCACACCGACTTCATGCTCGCAGTGATCGGCGAAGAGCTCGGTTTCGTCGGCGTGGCCTGCGTGATCTTCGCGTTCTTCTGGGTCTCGCGGCGCCTCTTTCACATCGGCCGACAAGCGATCGCGCTCGACCGCGTGTTCGCCGGGCTCTATGCGCAAGGCATCGGCATCTGGATGGGTGGGCAGGCCTTCATCAACATGGGCGTGAACCTGGGGCTGCTGCCGACCAAGGGGCTGACGCTGCCGCTGATGAGCTACGGCGGCTCGGCGATCGTGATGAACATCGTGGCGCTGGCGATCGTGCTGCGAATCGATATCGAGAATCGGCAACTCATGCGTGGAGGGCGCGCATGAAGCATTTGCTGGTGATGGCTGCGGGCACGGGCGGTCACGTGATCCCCGGGCTCGCCGTCGCACGTGAAATGCAGGCGCGTGGCTGGAGCGTGAGTTGGCTCGGCACGCCCACGGGCATGGAAAACAAACTCGTACCGCCGACCGGTATCCCGATCGACCGGGTCGCCTTCTCGGGCCTGCGCGGCAAGGGTGCGATGCACACGCTGACCGGCGGCTTGCGGTTGCTCGGGGCGTTTTGGAGTTGCCTGCGGATCATTCGCACGCGCAAGACCACGGCCGTGCTCGGCATGGGCGGCTATGTGTGTTTTCCTGGCGGGTTGATGGCGTCGTTGCTCGGTAAGCCGCTGGTGCTGGTCAACGCCGACGCGTCGCTGCTGATGAGCACCCGGGCGCTGCTGCCGGTGGCCGACAAAGTCGCGTTCGGCTTCGATGGCGCCGCGGCGCAGAAGACCAAGCACGCGGTCGTCACCGGCAACCCGGTACGCTCGGAAATCGAAGCGCTGCCGCTGCCGCCGCAACGCTTCGCAGGTCGCAGCGGCGCACTGCACGTGCTCGTCGTCGGCGGCAGCCTCGGCGCACGCGCGTTGAACGAGTGCGTACCGAAAGCGCTCGCGCTGCTCGACGCGGGTCAGCGGCCGAGGGTCACGCACCAGACCGGCCAGGCCAACCTCGCGAGCGTGCAGGCCGCGTATGCCGACGTGGAAGTCACCGCGCAGGTGCTGCCGTTCATCGACGACATGGCTGCGCAGTTGGCCGAGTGCGACGTCATCGTCTGCCGTGCCGGCGCGGTCACGGTCAGCGAGCTGTGCGCAGCCGGCGTGCCGGCGGTGCTGGTGCCGCTGATCGTCAGCACGACCTCGCACCAGCGCGACAACGCGCAGTGGTTGGCCGGGCAGGGCGCGGGCATTCATCTGCCGCAGAGCGAGCTGTCGCCGCACAAATTGGCGGATTTGTTGGCCGGGTTGACGCGCGAAGCGCTGTTGACGATGGCGACGAAAGCGCGTGCCCTCGCGAAGCCGAAAGCGGCGGCGCGTGTGGCGGACCAGATCGAAGGGTTGGTGGCTGCATGAAGCACGCCGTCAAGCACATCCACTTCGTCGAAGGGCCACGAGGCCCGACGAAGGGCAGTGATCGTCGGGAGGCCGGCGCATGAAACACGCCGTCAAGCACATCCACTTCGTCGGGGTGGGCGGCGCCGGCATGAGCGGCATCGCCGAGATCCTGCACAACCTCGGCTACTCGGTCTCGGGCTCGGACCAGAGCGCGAGCGCCACGACGCGCCGGCTCGCATCGCTCGGCATCCGCATCGCGATCGGCCACGCTGCGGAGAACATCGCGGGAGCCGAGGCGGTCGTCACCTCAACGGCTGTTGGCGCGAGCAATCCCGAAGTGCTGGCCGCCCGCGCCAAGCGCATCCCGGTCGTGCCCCGAGCAGTGATGTTGGCCGAGCTGATGCGGCTGAAATCGGGCATCGCGATTGCTGGCACGCACGGCAAGACAACGACGACCTCGCTCGTCACCAGCGTGCTCGCCGAAGCCGGGCTCGACCCGACCTTCGTGATCGGCGGCAAGCTGAACGCAGCCGGTGCGAACTCGCGGCTCGGCGCGGGCAACTACATCGTCGTCGAAGCCGATGAGTCCGACGCGTCGTTCCTGAACCTGCTGCCGGTGATGGCGGTGGTGACGAACATCGACGCCGACCACATGGAGACCTACGGCCACGACTTCGCGAAACTCAAGTCGGCCTTCGTCGACTTCATTCACCGCATGCCGTTCTACGGCGCGGCCATTTTGTGCACTGACGATGCCGGCGTGCGCTCGGTCATGCCGATGATCTCGCGCCCGGTCGTGACCTACGGGTTCGGTGCCGACGCGATGATTCGCGCGGTCGACGTGCAAGCGCATGCCGGCACGATGCAATTCACGGTGCAGCGCAAGAACGGCGTGCGCATGCCCGACCTGAGCGTCAGGCTGAACCTGCCCGGTGACCACAACGTGCTGAACGCGCTCGCCGCGATCGCCGTCGCGACCGAGCTCGAGCTGCCTGACGCACCGGTCGTCAAAGGCCTGGCCGAGTTCAACGGCGTCGACCGGCGATTCCAGCGCTACGGAGAACAGCCGGTGGTCGCGGGTGAACCTGATGGCGGCACCTTCACGCTGATCGACGACTACGGCCACCACCCGGTCGAGATGGCGGCCACGCTCGCCGCCGCGCGCGGCGCGTTCCCCGGCCGCCGCCTCGTGCTCGCGTTCCAGCCGCACCGCTACACGCGCACCCGCGATTGCTTCGAGGACTTCGTCAAGGTCATCGGCACCGCCGATCTGGTGCTGCTGGCCGAGGTGTACGCCGCTGGCGAAGCGCCGATCGTCGCCGCCGACGGCCGGGCGCTGGTGCGCGCGTTGCGCATCGCCGGCAAGGTCGACCCGGTGTTCGTCGACGAGATCGCCGACATGCCGCAAGCCATCGTCGACCAGGTGCGCGGCGGTGACGTGGTGATCTCGATGGGCGCCGGCTCGATCGGCAACGTGCCGGGGTTGGTCGTGGACCTGCTGAGTCGCCAAGGGGCTGCAACATGAGCATCGACGTGAACGCCCTCGGCAAGGTCGGCGCGCCCGAACTTGGAAAGGTCGCCGTGCTCCTTGGCGGCACGTCGGCCGAGCGCGAGATTTCGTTGATGTCGGGCAACGGCGTGCTGGCCGCACTGCGCTCGCAAGGTGTCGACGCGCACGCGTTCGACCCGGCCGAGCGCGAGTTGATCGCGTTGAAGCGTGAAGGCTTCGCGCGCTGCTTCATCGTGCTGCATGGCCGCCACGGTGAAGACGGCACGGTGCAAGGCGCGCTCGAATTGCTGGGTATTCCGTACACCGGCTCGGGCGTGATGGCCTCTGCCATCGCGATGGACAAGGTGATGACCAAGCGTGTGTGGATCGCCGAGGGCCTGCCGACGCCGCGCTACGTGTGGCTCGCGCCTGAAGGCCAGAGCCGCGCGCGCGTGATCGCGGTGCCTGACGAGATCGGCCTGCCGCTGATCGTCAAGCCGCCGCGTGAAGGGTCGTCGATCGGCATCACCAAGGTCGTCGGCTACTCGGGCATGCAGGGCGCCGTCGAACTTGCAGCGCAATACGACGCCGACGTGCTCTGCGAGGAGTTCATCGACGGCGAGGAAGTGACCTGCCCGGTGCTCGGCTCGGGTGAGCACGCACGCGCGCTGCCGGTCGTGAAGATCGTCGCGCCTGACGGTGCGTACGACTACCAGAACAAGTACTTCACCGATGTTGTCGACTACCGCGTGCCGAGCGGTCTGCCCGACGCGGAGGAACGCGAGATCCAGCGCCTCGTCGTGCAGGCCTACCGCACGCTCGGCTGCCGCGGTTGGGGCCGCGCCGACCTGATGATCCGCGCGAGCGACCGCAAGCCGTTTTTGCTCGAGATGAACACCTCGCCGGGCATGACCTCGCACTCGCTGGTGCCGAAATCGGCGGCGGCCGCAGGCATCGGTTACGAGGCCTTGTGCGTGCAAATTTTGATGACTGCCGCGCTTGACGCGAGCCGCTGACCAAACCATGGCCCGCCTCGCCCCCGCCGCTCCGATTCCGGCCGACATCCGGCTGATGAACGTGACCGCGCTCGTGCTCGGCGCGATCGGCGTGTGTGCGCTTGTGGTGGTCGCGGTGCTGTGGGCCGCGCACCGGCCGGTGTTCGCGGTGCGTGCCATCAAGATCGACGGCGACCTCGCGCACAACAGCGTGTTGACGATCCGCGCCAACGCCGCGCCCAAGCTCGCCGGTAACTTCTTCACGATGGATTTGGCCGCAGGCCGCCGCGCGTTCGAGTCGGTGCCGTGGGTGCGGCAGGCGACCGTCAAACGCGTGTGGCCGAACCGGATCAAAGTGCAGCTCGAAGAACACAAGCCGGCCGCGCTGTGGTCGAACTCGGCAAATGCCGACGACGCCTCCGACAAGATGGTGAACAGCTTCGGCGAAGTGTTCGAGGCCAATGTCGGCGATGTCGAAGACGACGCACTGCCCACGCTGCGCGGCCCCGACGGCAGCTCGGCGCAGATGCTCAGGATGATCGGTCGCCTGCAACCCGAGTTCGCTGCGATGGAGGCCCACATCGACACACTCGAACTCTCCGGCCGCGGCTCGTGGCGGCTCGCCCTCGACACCGGCGCCGAGGTCGAGCTCGGCCGAGGCAGCGACGACGAAGTGATCGCGCGCACGCGCAGCTTCATCGCCACGCTGCCCGAACTACGCGCACGGTATGCGCAGCACCCGCTGCTGTACGCCGACCTGCGCCACAACGACGGCTATGCGGTGCGGCTCAAAGGTGTCTCGACGGCCGTCGAAGCCACCAAAAAGAAATAGAGGAAGAGGGAACACATGGCCAAGGAATACAAGGATCTCGTCGTCGGTCTCGACATCGGCACCGCCAAGATCATGGTGGTCGTCGCCGAGGTGCTGCCCGATGGCGAGCTGCGCATCGCCGGCCTCGGCAGCGCGCCGACGCACGGCTTGAAGCGCGGCGTGGTCGTCAACATCGACGCGACCGTGCAGTCGATCCAGGCTGCGCTGAAAGAAGCCGAGATGATGGCCGACTGCAAGATCACGCGCGTCTACACCGGCATCACCGGCAGCCACATCCGCGGCCAGAACTCGACCGGCATGGTGATCGTGCGCGACAAGGAAGTGACGCCTGTCGACGTGGCGCGCGTGGTCGAAACCGCCAAGGCGATCAACATCCCGAACGACCAGCGGCTGCTGCTGGTCGAGCCGCAAGAATTCGTGATCGACGGCCACGAGGTGAAGGAGCCGATCGGCATGAGCGGCGGGCGGTTGGAGGTCAAGGTGCACATCGTCACCGGCGCGCAGAGCGCAGCCGAGAACATCGTCAAGTGCGTGCGGCGTTGCGGGCTCGAGGTCGATCAACTCGTGCTGAACCCGAGCGCGTCGAGCCACGCGGTGCTGACCGAGGACGAGAAAGATTTGGGCGTGGCGCTCGTCGACATCGGCGCCGGCACCACGGACGTGGCCATCTTCACCGACGGCGCAATCCGCCATACCGCCGTCATCCCGATCGCCGGTGATTTGATCACCAGCGACATCGCGATGGCGCTGCGCACGCCGACGAAAGACGCGGAAGAAATCAAGGTCGAATACGGCGTTGCCAAGCAATTGCTCGCCGACCCGAGCGAACAGCTCGAAGTGCCCGGCCTCGGCGATCGCGCGCCGCGCATGCTGAGCCGGCAAGCGCTGGCCGGCGTGATCGAGCCGCGCATCGAAGAAATCTATTCGCTCGTGCACCAGGAGATCCGCCAGAGCGGCTACGAGGAGCTGTTGTCGAGCGGCATCGTGATCACCGGCGGCGCCGCGGTGATGCCGGGCATGGTCGAGCTCGGCGAGGACATCTTCCTGAAGCCCGTGCGCAAAGGCGTTCCGACCTACCACGGCGCGCTCTACGACATGGTGAACAACCCGCGCTCGGCGACGGTGATGGGGTTGCTCGAAGAGGCGCGCATCGGCCGCTCGCGCGGCATGCGGGCGGCGCAGCAGGCGGGGTCGGTCAAGACCTTGTTCGGCCGCGCGAAAGACTGGTTCTTGGGTAATTTCTAAGGCACTTGAAATGAGAAGGTGGAAGAAGCGATGAAGCACACGCACTCACTGCTGCACGTTCAATCCGCCCACGGTTTGGCGCCGCCGCGCGCCTGGCCGACGCGACGACGAAAACAAAGCACGGCGTTGGAAAAAATAGATCGATTTCTGAATACTTACGGCAACTGCAACTGAAAGACTGGAGCAAACAAATGGCAATCGAAATGATCGAAGAATTCAGCATGGGCACGCAAATCAAGGTGATCGGCGTCGGCGGCGGCGGCGGCAACGCGGTCGACCACATGATCGCGCAAGGCGTGCAGGGCGTGCAGTTCGTCTGCGCCAACACCGATGCGCAAGCGCTCAACCGCTCGGCCGCGCACGACCTGATCCAACTCGGCACCACCGGCCTCGGTGCGGGCGCCAAGCCCGAGTGTGGCAAGGCCGCGGCCGAAGAAGCGGTCGACCGCATCCGCCAGGCGATCGAAGGCTCGCACATGCTGTTCATCACCGCCGGCATGGGCGGCGGCACCGGCACCGGCGCGGCGCCGGTGATCGCGCGGGTCGCGAAAGAAATGGGCATCTTGACCGTTGGCGTCGTCACCAAGCCGTTCGAGTTCGAGGGCAACCGCCGCATGAAGGCGGCCGATGCGGGCCTGGCCGAACTCGAAGCCAATGTCGATTCGCTGATCGTGATCCTGAACGACAAGCTGCTTGACGTGCTCGGCGACGACATCACGCAGGACCAGGCCTTCGCGCACGCCAACGACGTGCTGAAGAACGCGGTGGGCGGCATCAGCGACATCATCCACATGCCGGGCCTGGTCAATGTCGACTTCGAAGACGTGAAGACCGTGATGAGCGAGCCGGGCAAGGCGATGATGGGAACGGCACAGGCCAGCGGCCCCGATCGCGCGACCAAGGCGGCCGATGCGGCCGTGGCCTGCCCGCTGCTCGAAGGCATCGACCTCTCGGGCGCGCGCGGCGTGCTGGTGCTGATCGCGGCCAACCGCAACACCTTCAAGTTGGCCGAAAGCCGCAACGCGATGAACACGATTCGTCGTTACGCGGCCGACGACGCGCACGTGATCTACGGCACCGCGTACGACGAGAGCCTGGGCGACCAGCTGCGCGTGACCGTGATCGCCACCGGCCTGTCGCCAGCGAAGCGCGTGCAAACGCCGATCAGCGTGGTTCACAGCATGCCGGCGCAGCGCACCGGCACGCATGACTTGCCTATTCTGCAGAACGCGTTGCACAACGTGGGGAACAGCGCACCGCACGGCATCGCACCGGCGCACGACTACAGCGCGCTCAGCACACCGAGCGTCTGGCGCAACGGCCGCACGGCAGCAGCGAAGGTCGATGCGCTGGCGAGCAACGGAATGGACGAGATCGAGATCCCGGCCTTCCTCAGAAAGCAGGCTGACTGATGTCTGCGTTGAAATTCCCGCGCCTGCCGCGGGGATTTCAACCAGCGGTCACGCGTTCACCGGGGGCTGTTCCGACCGCACTGCGCCAAAGGCCGGGGCGGCTTTTTCCGCGACAATCGCTCACGATGCTGCCTCAACGAACCCTTAAAGCCATGACCCGCGCGGTCGGTGTCGGTCTGCATGGCGGTCAGCGCGTCGAGCTGACGCTGCGGCCCGCGGCGCCCGACACCGGCATCGTTTTTCGCCGCGTCGATCTGGCGCAGCCGGTCGAAATTGTCGTCAACGCGCTGTGGATCACCGACACGCGCCTGGCGACCACGCTCTCGGCCGGCGGCGACCCGGGTGCCCCCAAGGTGAAGACGATCGAACACCTGTTGTCGGCGTGCTCGGGCCTCGGCATCGACAACCTGATCGTCGACATCAACGGCGAAGAAGTGCCGATCCTCGACGGCTCGGCCGCGAGCTTCGTGTTCCTGCTGCAGAGCGCCGGCATCGAGTTGCAAAACGCGCCGAAGCGTTTTATGCGCATCCTCAAACCCATCGAGGTGCGCGAGGGCGCGGGTGCGGCGCTGAAGTGGGCGCGGCTCGATCCGTACGAGGGCTACAAACTGACCTTCGAGATCGATTTCGACCACCCGGCCGTCGACCAAACCGGCCAGCGCCTGACCTTCGACATGGCCTCGGGCCGCTACAAACAAGACATCGCACGCGCCCGCACGCTCGGCTTTACGAAAGACGTGGAAATGATGCGTGCGCGCGGTCTCGCACTCGGCGGCAGCATGGACAACGCGCTCGTCATCGACGACTACAAGGTGCTCAACGGCGACGGCCTGCGCTACGACGACGAGATCGTCAAACACAAGATGCTCGACGCGATCGGTGACATGCTGGTCGTCGGCCACCCAATGATCGCCGCGTACAGCGCTTTCCGCTCCGGCCACGACCTCAACAACAAGTTGCTGCGCGCGGTGCTGGCCGACGCGCAGAGCCACGAGATCGTCAGCTTCGACGATGCCGCGATGGCGCCCGCGGGCCTGGCCGACTTGGCGCCTGCGTGGTGAACACGCACCGATGCTGATCGCCCGCTGGCTCGTCGGCCTGCTGCTGGTCGCGGGGCTCGTCTGCTTCGCGATGTACGTGGCGACAGGGCAGCAGCGCTACCGTGCGCTCGGCATCCTGCTGGTCAAGTGGACGGTGATTGCCGGGCTCGGATTTTTCGCGGTGCTCATCCTCGAGCGTGTAGCGATGATGGTTTGAAGAGCGGCAACGAATGACGATCTTTCGCTGGATCATCGGAGTGATTTCTGCGCTGCTGGTCGGCGGCTCGGTGCTGAGCTTCGTGCTTTTCATGGCACTCGACATCAACGTCTGGATCGAGCGCGCTCGCTCGCTCCGGCGCGGCGCCTACACGGCGCTGCTGTTCTGGTTCAACGTCGAGGTTTGGGGTCGGGTCATTTGGACCATCGTTCACTGGTGAGGCCGAGAAAGCCGGTCACTTCGGGCAGGTGCGTGGCCTCGTAATCGCTCAGCGCGTGGTCGCCGCCTTCGAGCAGTTCGACCCGACAGCCCGCGTAACGCTCGCTCATCTCGACCCAGCTCAACACCTCGTCGCCCTTCGCGATGACCGCGAAGTAGCGCTGCAGCTTCGACAGTGACGCCGGCGCAATCTGGCGCAACTCCGCGATGAATTCCGACTTGAAGAAGAAGCGCCCGTCGCTGTGCCAGGCGGTGGTTTCGCCGATGTATTTTGCGAGGTCGCGCGCCGGATCGACGGCCGGGTTCAACAACACTGCACGGCAGCCCGTGCGCTCGGCCAGAGCGGTCGCATAGAACCCGCCGAGCGAGCTGCCGATGACGCCGGCGGTCGCTGCGGGCCAGGCGGCGACGCGGTCCAGCAGTCGTTGTATCGCCTCGCGCGGCGACGGTGGCAATTGCGGGCACCACCACTCGACATCCGGCCGATGCTGCTGCATCCACTCGGCCGTGATGCGCGCCTTCGCAGATTGCGGTGACGATCGAAAGCCGTGCAGGTACAGCAGGTGCGTGATGGCCGCCAACATCGTGTTCGTCAGGGCCGCGCCCGAGCGAGTGCGTCGAGCAGTTTTTGGTGGATGCCGCCGAAGCCGCCGTTGCTCATGCACAGCACGTGGTCGCCCGGCCGCGATGCCGCGACGATGCGCTTGACGAGGTCGTCGATGCCGTCGCTCACGATCGCCTGCTTGCCCATCGGCGCAAGGGCTTGCACTGCATCCCAGCCGAGCCCGCCGCTGTAGCAAAACGCGAGGTCGGCCTCTTCGAGCGACCACGGCAGCTGGGCCTTCATCGGGCCGAGCCTCATCGTGTTCGAGCGCGGCTCGAACACGGCGAGGATGCGTGGCTGCGGCCCCGCCGGCAACGCCCGCACTGCATCGACCTTGCGGCGCAGGCCGTTGACCGTCGTGCGGATCGCGGTCGGGTGGTGCGCGAAGTCGTCGTAGACCTTCACACCGCCGGCCTCGCCGCGCAGCTCCAGCCGGCGCCGCACGTTTTCGAAACTCGCCAGCGCCTTGGAAGCCACATCTGGCGCGACGCCCATGTGCTCGGCAGCGCCGATCGCTGCCAGCGCATTGAGTTGGTTGTGCTCGCCGAGCAGCGACCAATCGACGCGGCCGATCTTCAGGCTGCCGCGCAGCACGTCGAACGCGTGCGGCTCGCCGCGGGCGCGCAGCGCGCCGGGCTCTTCCTTGCGCGCGCCGAAACGGGTGACCGCGCTCCAGCAACCCAACGCGAGCACGCGCTGCAGGCTCTCCTCGCGCGCGTTGACGACGAGCCGGCCCGAGCCGTGCGGCCCGGCACCCGGCACGGTGCGCACGAGGTGGTGGAACTGGCGCTCGATCGCCGCGAGGTCGTCGAAGATGTCGGCGTGGTCAAACTCGAGGTTGTTCAGGATCAGCGTGCGCGGCCGGTAGTGCACGAACTTGCTGCGCTTGTCGAAGAACGCGGTGTCGTACTCGTCGGCTTCGATCACGAACGGCGAGCCCGGGCTCGTCGAGCCCAGTCGTGCGGAAACGCCGAAGTTCAGCGGCACGCCGCCGACCAGAAAGCCCGGCGCCAAACCGCCTTGGTCGAGCATCCACGCGAGCATCGAAGTGGTGCCGGTCTTGCCGTGCGTGCCGGCCACGGCGAGCACATGGCGGCCTTGCAGAACGTGGTCGGCGAGCCATTGCGGGCCGCTCGTGTAGGGCGCGCCGGCGTCGAGGATCGCCTCCATCAGCGGGTTGCCGCGGCTGACGACATTGCCGATCACAAACAGGTCGGCGCCGAGGCTCAATTGTTCGGCCCCGTAGCCTTCGACCAGCTCGATGCCGAGTGCACGCAATTGATCGCTCATCGGCGGGTAGACGCCGGCGTCGCAGCCGGTAACGGTGTGGCCGCCTTCGCGCGCCAGCGCGGCGAGGCCGCCCATGAAAGTGCCGCAGATACCGAGGATGTGAATGTGCATCGGGAGATTCTAGGCAGGGGTTGCGGTACTCCCGTCCATGCAGAAGCAGCTTCGACCAGGAGCGGCCGATTTGGCTCGAAGGCAAAGTGATGAAAGTGGCCTGGCGCAACACGCACGCCGAGTTGCAAATCGAACTCCCCGTGGGCCTGAAGCCACCGGCCGATTTGGCGCAGCGCGCGCTGCTGGCGCAGGCGGCCCCGGTCGACGGGGCCGGGCTGCTCGAGTTCGACTCACGAACAGGCGAAGCCGAACCACTCGGTGCTGCGCGCGCAGGCTGCGTCGAGCGAGTCGAGCACCGCAACGCTGCGCACCTGCCAAGTCGGCTCGGGCGCCTTGAGGTCGGGCACGACGACGACGCCGAGGCCGGCCGCGATCGCGGCCAGCGCGCCGTGGCCGGAGTCTTCAAACGCGAGTGTGGTCGCGGCGTGCGCATCGAGGCGCTCGACCGCGAGCAGGTAGATGTCGGGCTCGGGCTTGCCGCGAGCGACCTCGTCGCCGCCGCACACCACCGCGAAGAAATCGAGCAGGCCGGCGCGCGTCAAGCGGCGGCCGACCTCGGCGTGGTGCGTCGACGAGGCCACCGCGCACGGGATGCGAGCGGCTTGCAGGCATGCGAGGAGACGTCGCGCGCCGGGCTTCACGTTGAAAGGCTTGTCGCCGAAGCGCTCGGCCAGCAGCGCGCTCGCGCGGCGGTTCGCATCGGCCAGTAACGCGTCGTCGCCGAAGATCGCGCGCAGCCTCAGCGCGCTGTCGTGGTGGTTGCGGCCGATCAGGTCGAGGTAAGCGGCAGGCGTGAGTGGCACGCCGAACTCGGCCGCGGTCTGCATCCAGGCATCGCGTACCGGCCGCTCGGAGTCGAGCAGCAGGCCGTCCATGTCGAAGACGGCCGCGCGATACGTGGCCGGCGCGGCTGCCGTGCCCACCACCCGCTCAGCGGAGTGCGTCGAGTGCCGCGGCGGCGGTCGCGCGCAGGTCGTCGGCGGTGTGCGCGCTGCTGACGAAACCGGCCTCGTACATCGCCGGCGCGAAGTACACGCCGCGGTCGAGCATGGCGTGGAAGAAACGGTTGAAGCGCTCCTTGTCGGTCGCCATCGCTTGGGTGTAGGTCGAAGGCAACTGAGCTGCGAAGAAGAAGCCGAACATGCCGCCTTCGCAGTCGCCGACCATCGGCACGCCGGCTTGATTCGCGCTCGCGAGCAGGCCGTCGACGAGGCTGCGGGTGTTGGCCGACAGGGCCTCAAAGTAGCCAGGCTTGCGGATCTCTCGCAAGGTAGCCAGGCCACAGGCAGTCGCAACCGGGTTGCCCGACAACGTGCCCGCCTGGTACACCGGCCCGAGTGGCGCGAGCTGCTGCATCACGGTACGCTTTGCACCGAATGCCGCCAGCGGCATGCCGCCGCCGATGACCTTGCCGAACACGCTCACATCGGGCTCGAAACCGGGGATCGCTTTGGCATACAGGCTTTGCGCGCCGCCGAGCGCGACGCGAAAGCCGGTCATCACCTCGTCGAACACCAGCAGCGCGCCAAACTGCGTGCACAGCTCGCGCAGGCGCTTCATGAACGGCACGCTGGCGCGCACAAAATTCATGTTGCCGCAGATCGGCTCGATCATCACGCAGGCGATGCCGTTGCCCTGCGTGGTGAACACTTCTTCGAGCTGCGCGATGTTGTTGTACTCGAGGACCAGCGTGTGCTGCACCACCTCGGGCGGCACACCGGCGCTCGTAGGGTGGCCGAAGGTCGCAAGGCCCGAACCGGCTTTGACGAGCAGCGCGTCGGCATGACCGTGGTAGCAGCCCTCGAACTTGACGAGTTTGCTGCGGCCGGTCGCGCCGCGCGCCAAGCGCAGCGCGCTCATCGCAGCCTCGGTGCCGGAGCTCACCAACCGCACTTGGTCCATGCTCGGCACGAGGCTCAAAATTTCTTCGGCGAGCTCGACTTCGCGCTCGGTCGGCGCGCCGAACGAGAAGCCGTCGCGCGCCGCCTTCTGCACCGCGTCGAGCACGGCCGGGTGGCCGTGGCCGAGGATCATCGGGCCCCACGAGCCGATGTAGTCGATGTAGCGCTGACCTTCGGCATCGAAGAGGTACGGGCCTTCGGCGCGCGCGATGAAACGCGGCGTGCCACCGACGGCACGGAACGCGCGCACCGGCGAGTTCACGCCGCCGGGGATCACCTTCTGGGCTCTTTCAAACAGCGCGGCGTTAGTGTTCAGGCGATTCGGTTCAGTGGACATGGCGTGGGCTCTTCGGTGGCGTGTCGTCATCCGGTGCGGGTTCTTCGGCGCCGGGTTCACCTTCGTCGTCTTCGCCTTCTTCGCCGGGCGGCAGTGCCCAAAAGAAGCGATCCGGGATGACGTTGCCCATGCCCGGTCGAAAGCCGGCATCGAGCGCCTGGTCGAGGAAGGCGAGCGCCTCGCCGACCGCGGCGGTCAGGTCGGCGCCGGCCGCGAGCAGGGCGGCGAGCGCAGCGGCGAGCGTGTCGCCCGCGCCGACGAAGGCGACCTCGAAGCGCTCGAACTTCTCGCCGGTGATCGCGCCCTGC
>JANLUW010000612.1:0-5619 GCA_031363645.1 Rhizobacter sp.
TCTCGGCGGGCGCCCACGTGCGCGCGATGCGGCACGCCGCGCAGCGCTTTCGCGAGGGTGCCGAGGGCGTCCCCGAATACGAGCTCGAAGCCGAACTGCTGCACGAGTTCCGCCGGCACGGCAGCGACGGGCCGGCCTACGGCAGCATCGTGGCCGCGGGTGCCAACGCGTGCGTGCTGCACCACCCGGCCGGCCGCAGCGTGCTGCGTCGCGGCGAGCTCTGCCTGATCGACGCGGGCTGCGAGCTCGACGGCTACGCCAGCGACATCACCCGCACCTTTCCCGCCGACGGCCTATTCACGCCGGCGCAGCGCGAGCTCTACGAGATCGTGCTCGCAGCGCAGCAGGCCGCGGCCGACGCCACCCACCCCGGCGCCAGGCAACGCGATGCGCACCACGCGGCCGTGCGTGTACTCACGCAGGGCATGCTGGATGCCGGCCTGCTCGATCACAACGCCGTCGGCACTGTCGACGACGCTGTTCACTCGTGCGCCTACCGCCAGTTTTACATGCACGGCACCGGCCACTGGCTCGGGCGCGACGTGCACGATGTCGGCGAGTACCTCTCGCTCGGCGAGGCGCCCGGGCCGCAGGTCGACGGCGCGGGCCGCGAGGCCGTGATGAAGCCGTCGCGCGTACTGCAGCCCGGCATGGTCGTCACGCTCGAGCCCGGCCTCTACGTGCGCCCCGCGGCCGGCGTGCCCGAGCGCTTCTGGCACATCGGCATCCGCATCGAAGACGACGCGGTCGTGACCGACACCGGCTGCGAACTGATCAGCCGCGGTGTGCCGGTGGCGCCGGATCAGATCGAAGCATTGATGCGCGCCGGCTGAACACCTCGAAACGCAACCTTGTCGTTAGAACGCGCGCCTGTCGGCTCGGGTCATCGACGGGCCCGTCAGCGTCGATTCCTCCGGTGAAGTTGCCGCGCCGCCGCCGCGCCGGCACGCGTGCCTTGGTACAGCGCCTCCTCGAACACCGAATACGCCGAAAGGTCGCTGTGCGCGAAATGCACACGCGGCTGCGGCGCCACCAGCGCGCGCAGCGCCGCGCCACTGCGCAGGCCCGGCACCGGCACGCTCATCGCGTGGCCGTAGCGCATCAGGTCGACCTGCTTCAGTTTGGCCGGCAGGTCGGGGTGAACGCGCACGAGTTCGGTCACGACGGCGTTCGACCATGCCGACCACGGCTCGCCGAGCAGCCTTGCGCGATGCGCCTCGAGTTGCGCAGGCGTGTTGCCACCGAGCGCACAGTACATGGTCAGCACCGTCGGGCCGGGAATGGACCGCGTGCTCTGGTGCATCGCGTCGACGTAGCCGAGCGTGGGGATGGCGTTCGACCCGCGGCTCGCCGGGTCGTAGAACACGTTGTCCCACGAGAGCGGCGCGCCGGGGTGTTCGTCGAGCGCGTCGGTCAGGTGCAAGTTGCCGACCAGCCACGGCGCATGTGGTACCGCTTGCGCGACATGCAAAAGCGCGGCGGGTGGTGACTCGAACAGCCGTGCGGCGATGAAGAGCGGCACCGCGAGCACGAGCTGCGGCGTGGTCCAGCGCTCGGCGCGTTGCTGCTGCGCGTTCCACAGGTCGACGCTCACGTCGTCGCGGCCTTCGACAACGCGCAACACGACGCGCCCCACGTGCGTTCGCTCGCGCAGCGGCGCGGCGAGTTGGCGTGCGAGCCAAGCGTTGCCTTCGGGCCAGGTCAGCACGCCGTCGCGTTCGTCGGCGCTTTTGGCGCCATCGTCACCAGGTGCGTGAAAGCCGTGCCGGCTCGCGAAGTAATGCAGCCCGGCCCAGGCCGAGACTTGGCCCGCGCCAGCACCGTAGTCGTCGCGGCAGCAGTAGTCGAGGTACCAGCGCAGCGCCGGCGCGGTGAGGCGTTGCGCATCGAGCCACGCGGTGAAGGTGACCGCATCGAGCGCGTCGAGATTCGCGCTCCAGGCGCTGCGCGCGGTCGGCATCGCGAACGCGCCGCGTGCGCTCGCGGAATCGACGGCGGCACCGAAGCGTCGGTACTGCACAAGCGTGTCGGCGCGCTCGGCCTGCGGCAACGCGTCGATCGGCGGCAGCAGGCCGTCGTGCCAGACGCCGTCGATGTACAGCCGCTCTTGCGGGCTGTGGCACAGCATGCGTTCGTCGTAATTGACACCGGCGGCCAAGCCGCGCTCGGTGCGGCGCACGCCGAGCGCTTCGAGCAGCGCGATGACCTCGACCGCGCGCTCGCCCGGCAGCGGCAGGTAGTGCGCGCCGAGCGGGCAGCGCATGCCGGCGATCTGGTGGCCGCGGCTGTTGCCGCCGGGCCCGTCTTCGAGGTCGAGGAGTCGCACGTCGTCGATGCCGGCACGCGTGAGCTCGCGCGCCGCTGCGAGGCCCGAGATGCCGGCGCCGACGACGATCGCGCTGGCGCGTCGCGTGAACTCGGGTGCGGGCACGCCGGCCGCCTTGCGCTCGCGCAAGCGGTGGCCGAGCGACGCGTTCGCACCGACCCAATCGCCTGTGTAGTTCGCCGGCTCGCCGCGCGTGCAACCGACCAGCGGCGCGAGTGCGGCACCGCCGAGCAAGGTGCGGCGGCGCATCGCGATCACTGGTGCACCTTGCCCCATTCGGCTTCGAAGGTCTGCACCAGCACCTGGTTCGACAGCCGGTTCACTTCGGTCGGCACGCGCGCCATGTCGAGCGGAAAGTTGAATAGCATCGGCAGATCGGCCGGGCTCAAAAACCGCAGGCCTTCGGGCAGCGTGGTCGGCATGCGATACGGCCGCCGGCTCGCGAGGATGAAGCCCCATTCGCCGAAGCTCGGCACGTGCGCGTGGTACGGCGTGGTCGCGAGGCCGGCGGCCTCGATCGTGGTCGCGACGGTCCAAAAACTCTTGCGCGCGATCAACGGCGACGTGGTCTGCACGACCGCATAGCCGCTCGCGCTCAGGTGCTGGTCGATCAGCCGGTAGAAGCTCGACGTGTAGAGCTTGCCGATCGAGAAGTTGGTCGGGTCGGGGAAGTCGACAACGATCACGTCGAAGCTGCCCGCGCTGTTGCCAGCACCCTGTTCGAGCCACGCGAACGCATCGGCGTTGACGACCATGAGTTTCGGTGACAGCAACGCGTCGTGATTCAGCTGGCGCAGCAGCGGCTGGGTCGAAAACAACGCGGTCATGCGCGGGTCGAGCTCGACCAGCGTGACGTGCTCGACGCTCGGGTATTTGAGGATCTCGCGCACCGCCATGCCGTCGCCGCCGCCGAGCACGAGCACGCGCTTGGGCGCGCCCTGCGCTGCCATCGCCGGGTGCACCAGCGCCTCGTGATAGCGGTACTCGTCGCGCGAGTGGAACTGCAGGTTGCCGTTGAGAAACAACCGTACGCCCTGCGCGCTCGCGGTGACGACGACGCGCTGGTACTTCGTCGATTCGCTGAACAGCACGGTGTCGGCATAAAAACGGTCTTCGGCCCAGGTCGTCACCCGATCGGCGCTGACGAAGACAACCAGCAGCGCGGCGATCGTCAGCGCGCAAGCGACTGCATGCGCCGCCACACGCCGCAGGTCGCCACGAAACAGCCACAGCGCCAACACCGCCACGGCCGCATTCAGCAGCCCGAAGAACGCGCCGGTGCGGATCAGCCCGAGCTGCGGTACCAGCAGCAGCGGGAACGCGATCGAGACGGCGAGTGCGCCGAGGTAGTCGAAGGTCAACACCTGCGAGACGAGGTGCTTCAGGCTGCCACCCGACCGGCGCTGCGTTTGGCGATTCAAGATCCGCATCACCAGCGGAATCTCCAGCCCGACCAAGATGCCGACCAACATCACCATCGCGTACAGCGCGAAACGAAACGAAGCGCTGCTGAGCGACTGCATCGCGAACAGCGCGGCCGGCATCAACCCGCCGACCAAGCCCACCAGCAATTCGATCCGCAGGAAGTGCGCGATCAGTTGGCGCTCGAAAAAGCGCGACAGGTACGAGCCCACGCCCATTGCGAACAGGTAGGTGCCGATGACGGTCGAGAACTGCAGGATCGAGTCGCCGAGCAGGTAGCTCGCGAGCGTGCCCGCGGCGAGCTCGTAGACGAGGCCGCAGGCGGCGACGACGAAGACCGAGGCGAGCAGCACGAATTCGGCCGGCCGCGCACGCGGCACCGGCGACGCGTCGTCGAGAGAATCGGCCATGCGCGCGCCGCTCAACCGATCAGCGGGTTGCGCACCGTGAGGCTCGGGAAGCGGTTGAAGTCGCGGTCGGCGGACCAGAGTTCGCTCACGTCGTGGTCGAGGCAGATTGCCGCGATACGTGCGTCATGAACCATGCCGGCGCGCACGCTTCCCATGGCGATCAAATTGCGGAAAGTGCGCCAGTGTTCAGCCGTTTCGCTCAACAGAACCAGCGAGGGCGACTCGAACCAAATGTCCGCTTGCGTCGTCGCTCCGGCTATCGGAGTCGGTGTCTTGAAGATACGCGGATTGGTGACAACGGAGCAGAACTCATGAATACAAGGCCACGGAACGGCCCACGGCGACCGCGACTCGGCAAGCTCTTTGATGCATCGGCTCGCTGTCGCATGGAACGGGCTTTCCGTGCGGTGCGCATACACCAGCAAGTTGGTGTCGATCGCGATCATCCGCCGCGGTCCTCGTAGCTCATCAGGATGATCTCGTGCATCGAGAGGTGCGCGACCTCCGGACGCAGGCCATTGCCCTCGAAGCTGCCATCACGCAGCTTGAACCGCTTGGCTTTGCCCGTCCGCTCCGCCACCACCTTGCGCAGGCCCTGCTCGACCAACGAACGCAAGGTTTCGCCATCTCGCGCGGCGATCGCGCGCACCTGTTCGAGCAATGGATCCTGGATGTCGAGAGTCGTCTTCATGCGGTGCTCCGGATATGGGTGGCCATATCATAGCACCCACCCACCCACCCATCCACCCATTCATATCACCCATGCACCGCCGCCGCCACGATCATCCCGATGGCGATGCACATCGCGCCGACGACTATCGCGAGCGCGACATTTTTCTTCTCGACGATTTCGTCCCACAAGTGGTACGGGGTGAGCTTGTCGATGATGACAAAACACACCGCGAAGATCGCCACGCCGATCAGCGCGAACATGATCGAGCCGACGATGATGCCGGGCTTCATCCACTCAATTCCCATCATGGCGAACCTCCAATCGAAACGTTGATGACGCTAATGCGGAGGCAATCACTTGTGGCCGCCTCCGCTCGAAAAACCGCCGTAAGAACCGCCGCTGCCGCCGTAGTACCCACTGCTGCCGCCGCCGCCGCCGCCGCTGCCGCTGCCGCTGCCGCTGCCGCAGCGGAACAGCATCAGAACGACGACCAGAATCAGTGCGCCGAGAAAGAGCTTGGCGAGCAGCGACGAACCGTTGAACGAAGTCGGTAGCGCATCGCGCTGCAGCGCGGCGCTCTTGTCGGGCGCAAGACGGAAGGCTTTCATCACCGCATCGGCCGAGAGCGTTTGGCCACCGGACCAGACCACCTCTTGGGCATCTTTCGAGCCGGTTTGCTCGCGGTTCAACCGCTTCGTCGCCGCACTGCCGGTGCCTTGGTAGTCGGTGTTCAAGGTGCGCTGGTTCTGCGTGACTTGCCAATAGAACTCGCCGAGCACGTAAGTGAC